>JAHJUH010000099.1 GCA_018829245.1 Patescibacteria group bacterium
CTTTTTCCGGCAGTACTCCAAAGGCCACCTCTCAATGCAGATCTTTTTACCGCCAATGTGTTTATTACAATTAAACTTTCACTAACATTAAGATCAACACTAACACCTTTAAATTTAATCGTTAAAGTTAGTTCAAGATCGTGTTCGGTATCAACTAAGTTTTTAATTGATTCATATAAAAGATCATAATGTTCATTTGAAGCATCAATTACAATTTCTTTAGTCGAAGAATTAAACATATTATGAATTGTTTTTGTGTTCAAACCAGAGTTGATTGCTATTTCATTTGCTGGTAAATTCGGATCTAAAAATGCTTTTTTATACCAATCAACAGTAATATCTTTACTTTTCAATTTTGCATCAACGATGTGTTTGAAAAAATTAATCGCAAACTGCAAGAATTCAGCATTGATGAGAGTAACAACTTCAATTCTGTAATCTTCTCCCTTTAATAATTTTCTTATTATATTTTTTGCTACTTGTTCAGTTATTGTCATATTGTTCCTTTAATTAGTGTTATAAAATTTTTAATATCAATAAAATTTGGTTGCGAATTCTTTGCGTTAAATAGATTATCTTTTTTAATTAAATCTTCTTTCATGCGACTTACATATTTTGGCTCTTTTTCTGTTAAAAAGAAATGCCGATCTAAATTAGCTGCTGCTCGACCAAGTGTCCCGCTTCCTGCAAATGGGTCAAAAATTAAATCGTCAACAAATGAATAATACTTAATAACCCTATTGCATAATTCTATGGGGAAAACTGCACTATGTATACGATCAAATGTAGGATCAATACGCCAAACATTTGTCGTTTCATATTTATCTAAAACTTTACTCTTTTTAACCTTGTCCCACTCATATTGTTGTATGTTCCAATCAATTAGTTTATCGGTTTTTTTTCTATACACCATTAGCATTTCAGAAATTGCATTTGGTTTATAACCTAAAGGCTTCCTGTGTTGTAAAAAGCCAGCATTTCTATTTTTTACGCTTGCTTCCGGTTTAACCCATACAATATCATCAATAAATTCCCAACCCATTTTTACTAATATTGGGTGTATGTCATAAGGTATAGGATAGCGTTTGCTGGAATGAGCCCTGCTTATTCTTGGAATAATAATTGGAGAGGTATTAAGAACAAAAAATCTACCCTCTTTTGTGATCCGATGAACTTCCTTGAAGACTTCTTCTAAAAATTTCAAATATTCATCATAACTCTGATAAATTGAATAATCTCTAGCGTTATAATAAGGCGGCGAAGTAAAGGTTAGATGAATAGATTCATCAGGGACATATTTTAATGTTTCAACAACATCGCCCTGAACAATGGTATTTTTTAGAAAGGCTGGAAATTCATCGTGTTTTCCGTTGTCTTTTGAACCATAACTTACCCCATTTATTTCTTTGCCAATAACTTCTTTGATCAATTCATTAGGATGATCGAGTAGCTTTGCCAACTCTTTTTTAACTTGATTATTATTTGAAAAAACAAGCAATCCTCTTATGGCTTGCATTACAACTTTTGGATCTTTATCTGCTAATAGTTTAATTAAAGTCGGGATTGTTTTTTCATTTCTTAATCTTCCAATAGCGGAAACTGATTCGCGTCTAACTTCAGTGCTTTCATCTTGTTTAGCAAAGTTTACAAAAGTATCCAATAAAGAAACATCGCCTATTTTTGCAAGATTTTTTATAGCTAGTGATCTGATTGTTTCGTTATTATTGTTTAATAGATTTAGCAATGGTTGCTTGCTATATCCATTTTCTAATCTTCCTAACTTCTCTAACACATAAACAATCGTGCCATCGTTCTGGTCTTGTAGAAAAGACAAAAGAGCTTTTGTGTTATTTTTCAAGCTATCAATCTGCTCTCTGTTTATTTGTTTGCTTAATAATGATCGATTCATAATTTTTATTTCATTTAACTATCAATTGTAATACCAAGCCCATTAGCTATTTTTACAACAGTTTGGATAGACGGCTTTTTTATAACATTGCTTTCAATTTTGGTAAGTGTCGTATAGGGAAGATCAGATTTCCTTGCCAATTCGTCCTGCGTCAATCCTTGCTTATTTCTAAGCAATTTTATCTTATCCCCAATTGTTTCGTTATTGTTTTGACTTTTCATAGTTTCCTAAGTATGATAGTATTAGTATGGGTGCTTATATAACCCTTCATAAATA
>JAHJUH010000100.1 GCA_018829245.1 Patescibacteria group bacterium
CCTGTCTGAAAATATATTTCAGTGGCTGCATTAGCCAAATCTGAGCCCCGTTGAAAACTAACTCCTTTTAATTTATCTAGAATTGATTCCATTTGCTGAACTGCTTTTTCTAAATCACCCTTTTCTTCAAAAACTAAAGCTAATTGAACATGCGCATCCAAATAATTAGATTTTAATTCAATTGATTTTTGACAATAATTAATTGTTTCATCCCAGTCCTTTTCTTCGCTAATTAAATTAATTCTACAACGCTCTCTAAAGAAAAAAGGATTATTTGGCTCTAATTCTGACGCTTTAGCAAAAGCTTCTAAAGCAAAGGGTAAAGTTCCGCCAACCAATCCCCTAGAATCGCGATAAACAATTCCTAAATTCTCCCAAGTAAACACTGAATTAGGGTTTAATATTGTTGCTGTTCTAGCCTGTTGAATAGAACCAGATGACAAGGCCTGTAAAAGCTGGATATTTTGTTCTTCTTGGGGCTTATTTGCTTCATCCCAAGCATTAATTAAATACACTTGTGATAAGACTCTGCGATAATTATCGCGATACCTGTTTAAATTAACCACCTTTTCTATCTTTTGAACTAACTCCTCATTACTATTAACTGCTTGTCTGAATTTAATATCAGCCAAATAGAATTGGCCTCCTAAATAGAATAATCCAACTAAAACAAAAACTAAAATCAAAATGACAACATTTATAACCAAGCCAATTTCTGGCATTTTCCTAAAGGAAAAACTAAATTGCTTACTAGGAGTTGATTCAATTTTCTGCCAGCCAATAATTCCTAAAGCAGTAAAGAGCCAAAAGTAAAAGGATAGAACAGTATTTTGATGATAAACAAATTGAGCTGCCACTAAAGCCAGCCAAGCTAAAAAGAAAGGAAGAACAGAAACAATTTCTTGTGATTCACCCTGATTCAAACTTTTACTTTGATGGCGTTTTCTTAATCTTTGCAAAGACAAGAACATGATTAATAGAAATACAAAGATTATTAACAAGTAAGATAAGGTTCCTAATATTCCAGTTGTAGCAATCATTTCTGTTATCTGATTAGATGCCATATTAAATTTAACATTCCAAAAATTACTATTATTAAATTCAATTGGCTTAAATTTAACAAAATCACTTAAAAAAGTAGCTGGTCCAGAACCTAAAACAGGAGAATCCTTAATAGCTTGCCAAGCAATAGAACGAGACGTTTGATAATCTAAAATAAGTTCTTGAGGCAAAACATCATTTAACCAAGGGATGCTATTTAAAACCCCTATTTTAACATAAAGTCCAGTAACGTAAAATCCCGAAATAAGGAATAAGATAATTGGGAGCAACAGGACATTAACCCTATCTTTAAACAATCGCGTCCAAAAAGCCATTACTAATAAAAACAGCATCACTATACCTAAAACAATCCAAGCTGGCTGAAAATTAATTATCATTAGCAAAATCATTGATAAAACTAATCCAGCTATCTTAATTTTTTTACCAATATGTTGCTTGTGCAAAAGCAAATTCCCAGTTAAAAAACCAATAACCATTACTAAAAAAATGGCCATTCCTTCAAGCGATGCATTGGTTAAATTAAAAGACCTAAAAGTCATTGCCTGAGGTAAACCTGGAATCTTACTCCAAACATTAAAAACAGCTAGAAAAGTGCCTATAATTACTAGAGATGAAGAAGCAAGAAATAATTGAGAGATTTTATTAATTGACAGCCCCCATTTTTTTGGTTGAGCAATATTATTAGTAACTATAAAATATATTGCGCCTAAACATAACAATCCAATAACTGAATCAGAAAAACGACCGTAAAATCCCAACAATGAAGATATCCTATCAATGGAAAAAACAGAGCTTAAAATCATCATAAGCATAAAAAGCAAAATCCAGATATCCAATGGCGTTCTTCTAAAGATAATCTTTCTTTGAATAACAATCATCTTGGTTAGCCAAGCTAATAAAGCTAAACCAGTCAGAAAAAACAATAAATATTGTTTATTAAATTCATATGCCTCAATAGTCCATGGCAGCCAGAACAAAGGCATTAAAAAAACAAGTATATATACTGAATACTTAATAACATAATTGCATAATTTACGCATAACTTTATATTGTCATCCTGAATATTAGCGAAGAATCTATTAGATTCTTCGCCTGCTGGCTCAGAATGACTAATTATTTACTTTTATAATACCATATCTTAAACAAATCTCAAACTGTTTTTATCCACAAGAAGTTAATTTTAAGTTATATTCATATTCCCTCATAATGCTCCAGCCTTTCAATAGTATTATCTGAATTAAGAATAATACATATGGCGTCTATTCTAGATTGTCCTTTATATTTTTTACTTGCCATATATTCTTCTGCGTTCCAATAAAGCTTTTTTAATTTCTTTTGGTTAATTGATTCTTC
>JAHJUH010000019.1 GCA_018829245.1 Patescibacteria group bacterium
GTATAAAGTGTCCAGCTTTAAGTAATGAATATGTTTCTTTTAGTCGTATTGGCTTTAATCATTTAATTAGAAAAGGCAGAATTCCAAGACCAAGAAATGAACAAAAAAGAAGATTTGTTTTACTTCCTTATATTGAAGAAATAATAAAAAATCCTGAAGCCAAAATTTTTTATAAACATAAAAGAATTAAACATAAGGCAAATAGGCATGGGGAAAAGATTCTTATTGAATCAGAAGCAGATTTTTGGATTTTTGCGCAGAAAATAAAATCTTGCTCTGTAAAGGTTGTTATCAGGCAATTAGGCAATGGAAATAAACATTTTTTAAGTGTAATGGGTAATAATGTTGAAGTTGATAATAGAGTTAAAAACAAAAAATCTCCTAAAAAATAGGAGGTTTTTTGTTGTGTCCGCCATCAGCTTAAATGCCGATAGAGACTGACGTCTCGCAGACACATTATTATTATATACTTTATGATTAAAACCTGTCAAGTAAAAACTGGGGATAATTATGTTATTAGACAAACAAGATAAAAAATTAGAGAAGAAGATTGAATGTTGTCCTTATTGTCATAGTCCTAAGATTATAAAAAAAGGCAGGAGAAAAAAGAAAATGGAAGAAATTCAGATTTATTTTTGCAAATTTGTTATGAGGATGTTATTGTTATAATATACTACAATTGTTGTATACTTTAACAATCAAAGTTATTTTGATTATTGGATAGTTCAGGCAGGAAAGAATACATTAACAGTAACAATTATAACAGAAGAAATATTTTAAAGACGTTCCTTAGAATCAAGAAAAAAAACGATCCCTCTTCGTAAGAAGAGGGTCTCGGAGGCCAAAGCCTTTTGTATTATAAGATTACGGAGATGTTTTTAATTCTAGGTTATCAATCTGTTTTTGTATGCGGTCGTGAGCTAATTTATCCGCTTTAAATTCGGTTTCAATTACATCAAACCGTTTGGCTAAACCATCAACAGAATTTAAAACTTTATTCATATCTTTTTTAGAAGCCAATCCATCTTTTAATTTTTCCTCTAATTCTTTAAGGTCGTATTTAGAAGCCAATCCATCTTTTAATTTTTCCTCTAATTCTTTAAGGTCGTATTTAGAAGCCAATCCATCTTTTAATTTTTCCTCTAATTTTTTAAGATTTTCTTTTGTAGCTAATTGATTAAATTGTTTTGGTGTTATTGTCATGCCCTGTAGAAGAATTTTGAACTAATTTTTTTTCCAAAAAAATTAAATACAAAATTATTTATTATTACCCCGATTCTTATTAACATTCAAAATTTCTCTACGGGGTCATGTTAATATCATTTTATAATATTAAAGAATTATGTCAACAGCGAGTATTCTAAAATTTATGAGCGTTTTACCCTACCTGCCAGCCGGCGTGGCAAAAAGGGCTCCGACGCGTTTTAAAAAAACCTAAATCGTTCGTTCTAAAGAATTCTATGCGTAACGTAAAGAAAACAAAATTTTTAAAAAGGTACTTGACTACCATTTTAATATGGTATAAAATGGTAATATGATATGATAAAAAATAACCATAATTTAATTAAAAGAGATATATTTAATCGTGTTATTGATCATCTTCAGGCAAAAGAGATGACAGTTATTATTGGGCCTCGGCAAGTAGGAAAAACAACTTTGTTAGAGCAAATTCAGGATTATTTAATTGGCAAGAAAAAAATCAATCATAAAGCACTGTTTTATTTTAATTTAGATATAACTAAGAATTTGGCTTTATTTAGCAAACAAGAAAACGTTATAAATTTTATTAAAGATAGAAAAAGAAAAAACGAGAAAATATATTTGTTTATTGATGAAGTTCAAAGGATTAAAAACGCTGGAGTTTTTTTAAAAGGAATTTATGATTTGAAATTAGGAGTAAAGTTTGTTTTAACTGGATCGTCTTCTTTAGAAATAAAATCAAAAATTCAAGAAGCGCTTACTGGCAGAAAACAAATTTTTAAGTTAATGCCTTTAAGTTTAGCTGAATATGTTGTTTACAAAAATCCAGAAATTTTTAAGATTATTCAAAAACAAAAATTAATTTCAGATTATGATTTTAGCGAATGGCAGAAATTAGTTAGCGATTTTGCCGTTTATGGCGGTTATCCGCGAATAGCAACAGAAGAAAACATAAACAAGAAAATTGAATTAATTGAAGAATTATATAATAGCTATTTAGATAAAGATATTATTAATTTTTTGAAAATTAAAAATACGGTTTCATTCTCTAAATTAGTTTCTTTATTGGCGGCACAGACAGGAGGATTATTAAATGTTAATCAATTAGCAACAGATATGGCAGTGGAAGTTAAAACATTAAATCATTATCTTTATGTTTTGGAAAATACTTTTATTATCAAACTGGTTAGGCCGTTTTTTACTAACTCAAAAAAAGAATTAATTAAGATGCCCAAAGTTTATTTTTTAGATAATGGCATTAGAAATTTTGCCTTATCGCGTTTTGAAAATTTAGATAACAGAATTGATAAGGGCGAAGTATTTGAAAATTTAGCTGCTAGTGAATTGTTAAAAATAGTTAAGCCGCCGCAATCGCTTCATTATTGGCGAAGTTTACAAAAAGCTGAAGTGGATTTTGTAATTAGAAAAGGAAATGGTGAAATTATTCCTTTAGAGGTTAAGGCGCAAAAAATGATTAAACCGACTATTAGCAGAAGTTTTAGGTCTTTTTTAGATAGGTATAAGCCGAATACTGCAATATTGATAAATTATAATCTGCGACAAAAACAGAAAATAATTAAAACTAATTTGATTATGTTGATGATATCTGATATTAAGAAAGAACTGCTATGAATAATGTAGTTTATAAAGATGATGAGGAATATCCTGAGTTGTTAAGGCAAATGGGCAAGGACGCGCCTAAGCAATTGTATTTTAAGGGAAACTGGAGTTTACCTTTAAGAGCTCGTACTTCTGAATTTTCTGAGCGCTTTACCCTAAAGGGCTCCGACGCGTCTCAGAAAATTCAGAATGCTCGCTCTGATCGTTCTAGTTCTGTGCTTCAGAAAGTAAATTTTTCTGAATCGCTTAGCCCTCCCCAGCAAGCTGGGGAGCACGTCCACACCTACGATTCAGAAAAATTACTTTCCTTGCAAAAATTTAAAGAACCGAGTATTTTTGAAAATTGCTTGGCTGTGATAGGAAGCAGGCGGCTCACACATTATGGCAAGCAGGCAATGGAGAGATTGGTTGGGGAAATAGCGATGAATAATATCACAATTGTTTCTGGTTTTATGTATGGAGGCGATGCAATAGCTCATAAAACGACAATAGAAGCTGGAGGAAGAACAATTGCTGTTATGCCTTGCGGGATTGATAAAATTCATCCTGAAGACCAAGAAGACCTTTATAATGAGATTTTAGAAAATAATGGATTAATAATTTCTGAATATGAGGGAGATATGGGGCCAGCGCTTTGGACTTATCCTCAAAGAAATAGGATTGTAGCTGGTTTGTCAAAAGCTCTTTTAGTTGTGGAAGCAGGGGAAAAGAGCGGGTGTTTGATTACAGCTAATTGCGCTAAGAAATTTAACAGAAAGATTTTTGCTGTGCCTGGGCCGATTACAAGCAGTGTGTCAGTTGGGACTAATGGGCTTATTAAGGAAGGAGCGGAAATGGTTTTGAGCGCGAAAGATGTTTTGGAGTATTATCGCTCTTTAGATTCGTATTCTAAAATAGTTTCTTTTGATCATTCTAAATCTCCTCCTTGTCATTCTGAGGCGAAGCCGAAGAATCTAAGATCCTTCGCTAACGCTCAGGATGACAATAAAAACGCTCAGGATGACAAAGGATTTGAAAAAAAGATTATTGAATTGTTAGAAAGGGAGCCCATGGGGGTTGATGAAATGTCGCGTAATTTGGAAATGCCTGTTTCAGAGCTTGGTGTTAAATTATCTATGATAGAGATGAAAGGATTAATTGAGATGAAAGGGAATAAATACTATAATAAATAATCAAGTATCAAGTATCAATAACCAATTAATAATCAATTGTCAATGATCAAAAATAACAAATATAATTTAGAAGAAAGAACTGCAAAATTTGCTGAAGATATTATTGATTTAGTTAGAAAGATGAATAAAAATGAAGTTAATAAAAGAATAATTACGCAGGTAGTAGCTTCTGGCGGGTCAATTGGCGCTAATTATTGTGAAGCTACTGAAGCGGAAAGTAAAAAAGATTTTATACATAAAATAAGCATTGCTAAAAAAGAAATTAAAGAAACAAAACATTGGTTAAGATTATTAGCTAGAAGCAATCCAGAATGCAAAGATAAAATTAGATTATTATGGCAGGAAGCGCAAGAATTATTATTGATTTTTTCTAAAACTATTAGAACAACTAAAGGCAAGTAAAATTTTCAAGTATCAAGTATCAATGATCATTTAAAAATTGAAAATTCATTGAGAGTTGAAAATTGAAACTTGATAATTAATAAGTTTATGTTAACTAAAATTCCATCGGTCTTATATTCTGGATTGGAAGCTTTGCCAGTAGATGTAGAGGTTAATGTGGCGTTCCGCGGCTTGCCTGGATTTGAAATTGTCGGTTTGCCCAGTAAGTCGGTAGATGAAAGCCGAGAAAGAGTTAAGGCCGCGATTATTAATTCTGGCATGGATTTTCCAGCTAAGAAAATTACAATAAATTTAGCGCCAGCTGATATTCCCAAGCAAGGTTCTTTTTATGACTTATCAATTGCTGTGGGGATTTTGTCCGCAATAATGGATTTTCCTATTCCAGAGAAATCGTTATTCTTTGGCGAGCTTTCTTTTGACGGTTCTCTGCGGCATACTAAAGGAGCTTTTCTTTTAGCTTTATTTGCTAAGGAGCATGGTTTTAAAAATGTTTTTCTGCCAAAGGATTCAGCCAATGAAGCGTCTGTGTTTTCATCAATTAATGTTTATCCAGTAGAGCGTCTTTCTCAATTATTAGCTCATTTATTTAACCGGCAGAAGATTATAAAAGCAAAATCGCGAAAATCAGATGATGTTGATTTAAGTAATAGTGAATTTGATATGAGAGAGGTCTTAGGCCAAGAGCAAGCCAAGAGAGCTATGGAAATAACAGCTGCGGGCGGGCATAATGTTATTATGGTTGGCAGTCCGGGTTCTGGCAAAACAATGCTAGCTCGGGCTTTGCCTGGAATCCTGCCTCCATTGAGCGAACAGGAGTCATTGGAAACAACTAAGATTTATTCTGTTAGCGGCAATATTCCTCCAGGCGCTTCAATAATTAAAAATCGTTCTTTTAGATCTCCTCATCATTCTACTTCTTTAGCTGGTTTGGTTGGAGGAGGGACTAATCCTCAACCCGGCGAAATTACTTTAGCTCATAGAGGAGTGCTTTTTCTGGATGAGTTTAATGAATTTTCACGTTCAATTTTAGAATCGCTTCGTCAGCCATTAGAAGATGGCGTGGTAACTATTGCTCGAGCTAAAACAAGGATAAAATATCCAGCCAGATTTATTTTAGTTGCTTCAGCTAATCCTTGTCCTTGTGGTTATTTGGATCATCCTAAAAAAGAATGCGTTTGTACGCCGCGAGAAATTAAAAGATATAGTAAAAAAATTTCAGGTCCTATTTTAGACAGAATAGATCTTCATATAAGAGTGCCTATAGTTGATATTGATGAATTGTCTCAAGACAAAAGAGCAGATAGATTTTTAAAGAGTTCAGAGTTAATTAGGGAACAGGTTTGCAAGGCGAGGGAAATCCAACAAAAGAGATTTAGAGATATGCCCATTCATAGCAACGCTGAAATGAGAAATAAAGATATTAAAAAATATTGTTTTTTATCTAAGGAAGTGGAAAGAGTTCTTAAACAGGCAGCAATTGCTTTTCAGCTTTCAGCTCGTTCTTATTTCAAGATGATAAAGATTGCTCGGACTATCGCTGATTTAGAAGGAATAGAAATAATAAGCGTTGCTCATATGGCCGAGGCCTTGCAATATAGGCAGTAAGAATTTAGTCGCTCATGTTTAGATTTTTTTATAATTAAAGGAACGTCCTTAAAAATACTAATTCAAGGACAGTCTTTCAAAATGATGTTCTTGGAACAAGGACGTCATTTTAAGGACTGTCCTTAATCTTAAAAGAATTTAAGGACCGTCCTATGAAATTACGTCGTTGCCTCTGGCAACAACATATTTCATTATGACGGTCCTTAAGAATAGTTAAGAACGTTCCTTAGAAGAAAAAATGAAAGATACAGTTTGGAAAATAGGGGAGGCGGCTGCTAAAGAATATTTGGAAAATAATGGGTATCAAATTATTGAGCAGAATTATCAAACTAAATATTCTGAAATTGATTTGATTGTTAA
>JAHJUH010000101.1 GCA_018829245.1 Patescibacteria group bacterium
AGTCCATATTGGCAACCTTAGAACCTATGTTTTTGAAGATATTCTTAAAAAAACCCTTGAATACAACAATTATCAAGTAAAATATGTAATGAATATTACTGATATTGAAGATAAGATTGTTAAAAAAATGAAAGATGAGAATAAAACTTTAAAAGAAGCCACTCAACCTTATATTGACCTGTTTTTCAAAGATATCAAAAAACTAAATATAACTGAAGCAAATCACTACCCAAAAGCCACTGAACACATAAAGGAAATGATAAAGTTAATAGAAACACTGCTAGAAAAAGGCATTGCTTATAAAGGTAATGATAATTCTATTTATTTTGATATAAAAAAGTTTAAAAATTACGGAGCCTTATCCCAACTAAAACAAAGAAAGTTGAAACATGGCGCCAGAATTAAAGCAGATGAATACAATAAAGAAAATATTGGAGATTTTGTTCTTTGGAAAGCCACTATCAAAAACGAACCATCATGGGATGCGCCCTTTGGTAAAGGCAGGCCAGGCTGGCACATTGAATGTTCAGCTATGAGTTCAAAATATCTAGGAAAAACTTTTGATATTCATGCTGGCGCTGTAGATTTAATTTTTCCTCATCATGAAAATGAAATTGCTCAATCTGAAGCAGCTAACGATAAAAAATTTGTCAATTATTGGATAGAAGGAGAACATCTTTTAGTTAATAATCAAAAAATGTCAAAATCACTTCAGAATTTTTACACTATTGAAGATATTAAAAAGAAAAACTTTTTACCATTAGTATTCCGCTATTTAATTATAAGCGCGCATTATCGTTCAAAATTAAATTTCACCTGGGAATCATTAAAAACAGCTCAAAACGCTTATAAGCGATTAAAAAGTATTACTTTAAAAATTAAAGATGATAAAAAAATAAACAAAAAATATCTAAAAGAATTTGAAAATAATATCAATAATGATTTAAATATGCCTAAAGCATTAGCTCTATTATGGAATTTAATTAGAGATAAAAAAGCTGATGGAAAATACAGAACAATTGAAAAAATAGACCAAATTTTCAGCTTGGACTTATTTAAAAAAGAAAAAATAGAAATTCCTCAAGAAATCAAAAAACTTCTAGAAAAACGTGAACAAGCAAGAAAAGATAAAAATTTTAATAAAGCAGACAAATTAAGAAAAGAAATTAAAGAAAAAGGATTTCAAGTAGAAGATACTCCGAAGATGTCCAAGGTCCGACCTTAAAACCCCTAACCTTTCCATCTAAATCTCTTTTAATTATCAAATATCTACAAAACTATCGTTAGGCAAGGTTAGGGGTTTTAAGGTCGGACCTTTAGGTGAACAGCTTTCCACAAAATACTAACAGGATTTCCTCTTGCCCTATAGAAGAATTTCGGAGTAAAATAATAATATGTCTAATAAAAAAATAGAAGGTCGCTTACCACCACAAAATATTGAAGCCGAACAATCTGTTCTCGGTTCTTTAATGTTAGATAAAGAATCAATTATTAAAATAGCTGATGTTCTTAAATCAGATGATTTTTACCGTGGTATTCATAATATTATTTATCAAATAATGCTTGATCTTTATGAAAAAAATGAACCAATTGATTTACTTAGCTTGACTAACAGATTAGAAGAAAAGAATAAATTAGAAGAAGTTGGAGGTCATAGTTATTTAACCAGTTTGGTTAATATGGTTCCCACTGCTGCTCATGTTACTCACTATGCTAAAATTGTTAAAAACAAAAAAACTCTTCGTGATTTAATTGATACTTCTCATAAAATTACTGAACTAAGTTATGAACAACCAGAAGATATAGAAAATTTAGTTGATGAAGCTGAACAAAGAATATTTGGCGTTTCTCAACAAGCAATCAGTCAAAAATTCACATTAGTTAAGGATGGCTTAGAAGAAGCTTTTGAAAGAATTGATAAGCTTCATCGCGGAGATGAAATTACCAGAGGCGTGCCAACTGGATTTAATGATTTAGATAATTATTTAGCTGGTTTTCAAAAATCAGACCTAATTATTTTAGCAGCCCGCCCATCGCTTGGTAAAACCAGTATTGCTTTGGATTTTGTCCGCAATGCAGCAATTAAAGAAAAAATACCTGTAGCTTTTTTTAGTATTGAAATGTCTAAAGAACAATTAATTGACCGTCTTATTTGCTCTCAAGCTGAAGTTGATCTTTGGAAAATGAGAACAGGACGCTTATCAGGCGAAGGCCCTGATAATGATTTTCAAAGAATTCAACGTTCTTTAGATGAATTATCAGTTGCTCCTATTTTTATTGATGACACACCTTCGCCAACTGTTATCCAAATTAGAGCTATGGCACGTCGATTACAATCTGAAAACAATTTAGGTCTAATTGTTATTGATTATCTCCAAATGATTCAACCTCGCAATCCTAGTGATCCGCCAGTTCAACAAGTAACAGAAATATCACGCAATCTTAAAACCTTGGCTCGTGAAATTAATGTTCCAGTTCTTGCGATTTCCCAGCTTTCCAGAGCTGTTGAAAGTCGTTCTCCATCTATTCCTAAACTTTCTGATCTTCGTGATAGCGGTTGTTTAACTGGCGACAGTTTAATTATCTGCGCTAAAACAGGCAAAAGAACGCCAATAAAAAAACTTGCTCAAAGAAAAAAACAAAAACCGTTAAAAGTTTTAGCCGTGAATAATCATTATCAACTCACGCCACATTGGATGACTAAAGTATTTCATTCTGGCAAAAAAATGATTTATGAATTAAAAACTAAGAGTGGCCGTACTATTAAAGCTAGCGCAAATCATCCTTTTTTAAAAATACAAGGATGGACAAGACTTGATAAACTTCAAATTGATGATCCTATTGCCCTACCTCGCTCTATTGATATAGAAAAGGCCCAAAGCTCAATCTCAAAAGACGAACTTATGCTTTTAGCCCATCTTTTAGGAGATGGTTGTATTCTGCCAAACCAACCATATCACTACACTAACGCTGATATAAAAAATATTAAAACAGTTGAAAAGACCGCTAAAAAACTATTTAAAATAAAAACCAGAAGAGTTAAACAAAAAAATTGGTATCATGTTTATCTGCCTAGTCCTTATCGTCTGGCTCGCGGAAAATATCATCCAATCACTAATTGGTTTAAAAAACTTAATATTGAGAGAGTTCATTCATGGAAAAAACAAATGCCTGAAATTGTCTTTCAGTGTAATAATAAAGATATCTCTCTTTTTTTAAAACATCTTTGGTCCACAGACGGTAATTTAAGTTGGAAATATTTGACAGGAAGAAAACCAGCTGGAAATATTTATTACTCGAGTTCAAGTAAGGCTTTAGCCAAACAAGTACAACATTTACTTCTTAGATTAAACATCCAAAGCTCTCTCCGAAAAATTAAATCAAAAAAAGGATATCGGCTAATGTATCATCTTTATATCGAAGGTTCTCAAAATCAATTGAAATTTTTAAAAACTGTTGGTATAGCTGATAATAGAAAGAAATTAATCCCTTCAATAGTTAAAGCATTAAAAAAGATTATACCTAATCCAAATAATGATGTAATTCCTAAAGAAGCATGGAAATACATTATTGAACCAATTAAAGAAAAAATGAATATGAGTTGGAGAACATTTAGCTTGGGCTTAGAAGTTGCTTATTGCGGAAGTTCTCTTTTTAAAAATGGCATAGGCAGAAAAAGGATGATGAGGGCTTACAAAGTTCTTAAAGATCCTGTTATTTCAGATATAGCCAACTCAGATTTATACTGGGATAAAATTGTTTCTATCAAAAAAATCGGTATGAGAGATGTTTATGATGCAACTGTAGAAGGTGCTCATAATTTCATAGCTAATGATATTATTGTTCATAATTCACTAGAACAAGATTCAGATGTAGTTCTTTTAATGTATCGAGAAGATAAAGATAAGCGTGATTCTGAAAGAAAAAACATTGCTGAAATAATGATTGCCAAACATCGTAATGGACCAATTGGAAAAATTGAACTCTTCTTTAATGAAAGTCAAGTTAGCTTTAAAACCCTTGAAAGGCATTTAAGAGAATAATATATGTTTCCTGAATCAATCCAAAATCTAATTAAACAATTAAGTAAACTACCTGATATTGGTCCCCGAGCTGCCACTCGGTTAGTTTTTTATTTAATCAACCAAAATCAAAAAGATTTAGATGATTTATCTTTATCAATTAAAGATTTAAAAACAAAAATCAATCTTTGTAATAATTGCTATAATATTACAACTAATGAAAAACAACTCTGTTCTATTTGCTCAGATCAGAAAAGAAATAAAGATACTATTTGTATTGTTGAAACAATTTTAAATATTCCTCCAATAGAAAAAACAAAACAATTTAATGGATTGTATCATGTTTTAGGCGGATTAATTTCTCCAATTGACGATATTGGTCCAAAAAAATTAAAAATTGATGAATTAATTAAAAAAACTAAATCATTTAAGATAAAAGAAATAATTTTTGCTTTAAGTCCAACTACTGAAGGTGATACTACTGTTTTATACATTGAACG
>JAHJUH010000102.1 GCA_018829245.1 Patescibacteria group bacterium
ATAATTTCCTGTGCTTTTTGATGGTAAATACCTATTTCAATAGCCTGAGCTAAATTATTATGAAAAGGATTAGTAAAATCTATCTGATACTTCTTATCATAATTTCCATAAACAGCCAAACGAGCTAAAGCCCCCACCAACATTTCTTCCCCTTTATACTTGCCAAACTTAGCTGTTGAATAATCCCTGATTTCTTCTTCAATATCTTGCTTGTAATTCCTAATTGATGATTCTTTTCTTCCTTTAATATTCTTTGAAGAAACAGCTACAACCGAATCATTATCCAAAGCAACCAATTGCAAATCAACATTTAATTCTAGAAATTCAATTCCAGCTACTAATTCAATTGTATTCTTAGCAGCTAATTCTGACTTCTCTAATTTATTAAGTAATTTCTTTAAAGCTAAATTACTTGGTATTTTATGAAAACCGCCAATAGTTGTTCTGATTGGATGAACAATCCGACCACCAACAACCTGAACAATCATATCAGAAACTTCTTTAAGAGCTAAAGCATTCTTAAACGCTTTTGGATTCTTTTGAGCTAATTCTGTTCCTCGATCAATTCCTAAATAATCAGGTAAAGATAAAAAGAAAAGATGCAAAGCATGACTTTGAATCATTTGCCCGCAAACCATTAAATCACGCAGTAAAATAGTAGTATTATTTATTTTAATATCTAAAGCTGCCTCTACGGCAGCCAAGGAAGCTAAATTATTGGCTGTTGGACAAACACCGCAAATACGAGGCGTAATCCAATGCATTTCTTCAGCTGTTCGATTAACCAACATTCCTTCAAAAAGCCGTTCTCCTTCATAAATATTAAGTTTAACCTGATTTTTTTTCCAATCTATAGTTAGATTGCCATGTCCTTCAATTTTGGTAATAAATTGATTATTTAACATATTTCTTATACTCCTCTGTCCTACTCAAAAACATTGTAAAATATCTTTCAATTTCTTTTTTACTTGCCTCGTTGCCAGGCGGGTCTGTAATCTTATTAAGAATCTTTAATAAATTTTTGATTTCTGGTTCTTCACGCAAGCCAAAACAACCATAGCAGGCAGAACCACCGCTAACACAAACCGCTTGGCAACCGCCTTGAGTAATTGGTCCTAAACAGGGCTTTTCATTTAACAGCCGACAAGGATTATTTTCTTGCTTACATTCAAAACAAACTGAATACCCTTGGTATTTTGGTGTTTTGCCAGCTAATAAATCCTCAATAATTCTAACTACTTCTTTGCCATTAACTGGACATCCATGAATTAAAAAATCAACTTGAACATAAGCAGATAAAGGCAAAGCATCAATTCCTCTTGGCTTATACTTCTCTCCATAAATCTTCTTATACCACTTAGCCCGTTCTTTCTTATCCATAATCGCTGGAATACCGCCTAAAGTAGCACAAGCACCCAAACCAATTAAAACCTTTGATTTTTTTCTTAATTTCTTAAGTAAATCAATTTCATGCTGGGTTATTGGCGTTCCTTCAATAATAGTAATATCAAAAGGACCAGATTCTTTTTTATCTTGGCCTAAACGCCAATCAACAATATTTAATCTACTTTCCAATATTAAAAGCTTTTCTCTAAGAGAAACAATTTCTACTTCACATCCTTCACAATCAGTAAAGTCGTAAATAGCTACTTTTGGTTTAGTCATAATTTAATCCCAATTTTTATCAATTTCATCAAAATTAAATACTGGGCCATCTTTACATACATATTTACTCCCAGTAGTACAATGTTGGCATTTGCCTATGCCGCATTGCATTTTTCTTTCCATATTAACAAAAATCCTACGATCAGAAACTCCCAAAGGCCTTAGGATTTTTTCCAGAGCATCCATCATTGGTCCTGGCCCGCACATAGCTGAAACAGTATTTTTAGGATCAATCTTAATATCATCAATTAATTCTGAAACCATACCTACTGAACCTTTCCAATCCTTATTTGGCTTATCAACAGTTAATAGGACTTTAATATCTTTTTCCCATTCCTTTATTCTATCTTTCATTAATAAATCATCCGGAGTCCTAGCTCCATAAATTAAATAAACACGGCCAAAATCATCTTTATTTTTAATAACATACTCAATTAAAGAAGCAATTGGGGGGATTCCACATCCTCCAGTGACCATCACAATATCCTGGCCTTTCATAAAATCCAAAGGGAAGCCATTTCCATAAGGACCCCGCATAAATATTTCATCTCCTTTTTTTAATTGATGCAAGGCCTCAGTTAAAACCCCAACTCTTCTAACTAATATATCAATATATGAATCTTGATAAGGTGATGAAGCAGGACCAAAAGGAGCTTCTCCATAACCAAAAATCCCAGGTAAAACAAACTGACCTGGATTAAACACTAATCCCTGCTCATTTTTTTTAAACCCGCCTTCGCTTCGCTTCGGCGAGGCAAGCCTAAAAAGATTAACATTATGTGAATGTTTTTCTATTTTATCAATTTTAACTTTAAATGGTTTATAAAGATTTTTCAT
>JAHJUH010000103.1 GCA_018829245.1 Patescibacteria group bacterium
GAAAGACCAGCCTTAATCATTACTGATAGATGTCGGCTAAACATCATTTTTTCAACTAAGGAAATATGTCCTAATTTTTGAACTATTTTTTTAATATTAAAATAGCTAGCGCTTTTTTCAACGCCAGCTATTTCAGCTGATACTAAAACTAATCCTTGATTTCTTAATATAGAAGCTAATTCATGTTTGTCTTTTGATTCTAAGTGGCCAATTTGTGTTTCCCCTCTTTTGTTTTTAGATGTGTAAATAAAGTTTGCCATAACTATAATTTTAAATTTTAAATTTTCAAACCTATTTCATTGTCATCCTGATGACTTTTTTTCATTGTCATCCTGATGACTTTCTTTTATTGTCATCCTGAGCGTTAGCGAAGGATCTTAGATTCTTCGGGCTAAAGCCCTCAGAATGACAAGGGGGGCATGCCTCAGAATGACATTATTGTTTAGAAATTAATTTATTGTAAATTTAATAGAAATTAGAAATTAGAAATTAGAAATTTATTCTTTGGTTACTCTTAAAATTTCCTCAATACTAGTTAATCCTTGCGCAGCTTTAATAAAACCGTCTTCAGTCATAGTTAACATACCTTCTTTTTGAGCTTGTTCATTAATTTGGTCAGCAGTTGCTTCTTTAATGACTAAGTTTTTAATTGTTTCGCTGAGTTCAAGGATTTCATAGATACCAGCTCTTCCTTTGTATCCATCAGGATAATCTTCAGATTTGCCTGGTCGATAAAAATCTATAGTTGACCAAGTGTCTTCAGGTTTAACAACTTTTTCTCTTTTTAGTATTTCAAGGATTTTATCTAAGTTAACTTCTTTTCCAAGGCTTTTTATTTCATCAGAACTTAACTTATATTTTTTCTTAATATCCGGATAAAGCCTACGGACTAATCGTTGGGCAATAATAACATTGATGGTTGAGGCGATTAAAAATGGCTCGGTTTCCATATCAATTAATCTGGGAAATGCTCCAGCCGCGCTATTAGTATGAAGAGTAGATAAGACCAGATGTCCAGTTAAGGCAGCATTAATAGATAAACTAGCTGTTTCATTATCTCTGATTTCTCCAACCATAATAATATCTGGATCTTGTCGAACTAAAGCTCTGAGTCCATTGGAAAAAGTTAGACCGATTTTGGGTTTTACTTGAGTTTGGTTAACTCTAGGCATTCTATATTCAATTGGATCTTCAACAGTTGAAATATTTACTCCTGGTTCATTAAGAATATCTATAATCGTATAAAGAGTGGTTGTTTTACCGCATCCAGTTGGTCCAGTAACTAAAATCATTCCATTTGGTTTTTTAATATTTCGATGAACTTTTTCTAATGCTTTTTCTATTAATCCTAGCTTTTCTAAGGTTAATCCTTGAGCATCTTCAGGTAAAAGACGCATTACAATTTTTTCACCATCATAAACTGGCAAAATTGAAACTCTAAAAGAAATTTTGTAATTATTAGTTTCAATTTTAAAACGTCCATCTTGAGGCAATCTATGTTCATCTAGTTTTAAATTGGATAAAACTTTAATTCGGGCTATTAATCCAGAACTGAGATTTTTAGGCAAGGTCATAGTATCATGCAAAATACCATCAATTCTGTAGCGGATAATAACTTCTTTTTCTGTTGGTTCAATATGAATATCAGAAGCTTGTTGTAAAATAGCGTGTTTTAAGAGCGTATCAATAATTCTAATAATCGGCATTTGTTCAGCTGCTTTTTCTAGGTCTTTTTCGTCTTCACCCCGCCCGGCGGGGTCAATTTTTTTAGATTTGTCTTTTTTTAAATCAGTTAATGTTTCTGGCAAATCAATTGATTTAGATTCTTTTTTAATAAATTCTCCAAATTCTGCTTCTAAGCTTTTTTGATATTGTTTTAAGGCGTTTTCAATGCTTTTGGGAGTGGTTAAGCGAGGTAATATTTTAAGGTCAGATTTCTTTTTTATAAACTCAATTGTTTGCAAATCATCAGGATCAAGCATAGCTACTTCCAGGTTTTTTTCTTTTTTGCGAAAAGCAATAATATTATGCCGTCTGGCTATTGGCTCAGGGATGATTTGCAGAATTTCTTTCTTGATTTTTTCTTTTTCTAAATTAATAAAAGGAATGCCTAATATATAGGCCTGGAGTTTTGTTAGTTTTTCTTTGGTGATTAATTCTTCTTTAACTAAAAAATCCCCCAATCTTTTTTTGGTTTCATCGGCTTTTTTTTCAGCCTCATCTAGCCTTTTTTCATTGATTAAACCAGCATCAAGAATAAAAGCTTTTAACTGTGAATTTTCAATATGCACAGTTTTTAGTAAATAAAGAATAGCGAATAATGACAGTTGCAGAAATACATTATTTTATTCGTTTTTATTTATGGTTTCTTTTATTTTTTTAACTATTTCTTCTAATTCATAATTAGCCTTAACTAAATAAGTAGTTGCTCCTAAAGAAAGAGTTTTTTCTATATCAGCGGTTTTTTCTAAATTAGTTAGGATAATAACAGGGATATCCTTTGTTGTTTCATCTGCTTTTAGCTCTTTAAGTACTTCAAATCCGTCTTTTTTTGGCAGAATTAGGTCTAAGAGAACTAAATCTGGCTTGATCTTTTTTACCATAGCTAAGCCAGTTTCTCCATCAATAGCAGATTTGACTTCATAGCCTTCGTTTTCTAAGAATCGACCAACTGTTTTTTGAAGAGTAGGCTCATCTTCAATAAAAATTATTGTTTTCATGTGATTCTCTACGAATTACAAATAAAATACGAATATACAAATTATTTGTATATTTGTAAGTCATTTGTATTTTGTAGCTAAAATTATTTAATTGGTATTTCAAACCAAAAGATTGTTCCTTTATTTTCTTTACTAAAAAAACCTATTTGACCTTTTGCATTTTTAATTACAGCTTTGGCAATAAATAGTCCTAATCCAGTTCCTTCGGTCTGATATTTCATTATATTCTGGCTGCGAAAGAATTTTTGAAAAATCTTATTTTGATCTCCCTTAGGAATTCCTACTCCATTATCTTCAATCTCGCATCTGACTGAACTGTTTTTTTTGGATAACTTAATTTTAACTGTACCACTTTTTTTTGTATATCTAATAGCATTATCAATCATATTGTTTAAAACTAATTCCATCCCTTGAGAATTAATTGAAATTAAAGGCAGATTAGGTTCTGAATCTAAAAATAATTCAGTATTGTTTGCTTTAGCAATTAGAGAATGCTCCTTAATTATTTTCCTAGTTATTTTATCCAAAGAAATTTTTTCAGGAGTTAGTCCTAATTTACCCTGTTCAATTCTAGAAAGATTAAGCAAATCATTAACTAAATTAATCATTCTCTGATTGTTTTCTTTAATAATTTGCAGTCTTTCTGATTGTTCTTTGGTTAGTTTTTCTGCTTGATTGCTATCCATTAAATTAATTGCCCATTTAATTCCTGTTAAAGGAGCTCTCAGCTGATGAGAAGCAATATTAACGAATTCTGTTTTCATTTGATTTATTTGAGCTAGCTTTTCACTTCCTTGGACAATGAGGTAGTTGATAATAAAGAGGATGGCTGTTACTCCAATAACAATCAAAGCAACTATTTCTGGCTGAGTATACTTAACAGTAATAATATATGTGCTTAATATTGCCAGAATAGTAATAAAGCTGATAATAAGGAACAGAAAACTTGGGCATTCCCATAGAGTTAAGCTATTTTTTTTACATTGTTCAACAAAATTCAATTCTTTGAAAATTTTTTTAATAGGCATACCCTGTAGAAGAATTTTGAATTTAAATTAACTATATAAATTAATAATCCAAAATTTCTTTTATTTGCTTAATTATTCTTAACACCCCGTTTTATTAAATTAAATCAAAGATTTAATTTGTTCAAAATTTCTCTACGGGGCATAGCATATAAATTATAGCACAATATGATAAACACACCAATTTAATTATTTGTGGATAGGTAAATTTAAGGTTGGTAATTTTAAGGTCTGACCTTTCCATCTAAATCTTTTTTAATTAGTAAGTATTTATAACTATCGTTGGGCAAGGTCAGACCTTAAAATTAATAGCAAATATCCTTGAATTTATTTTTATTTTAGGTTAAAGTTAAATCATCGGGGTGTGGCCTAGTGATTAAGGCGTCCGCTTTGGGAGCGGAAGATCGCAAGTTTGAATCTTGTCACCCCGACTGTTATTTTGGCGGGCTTGCCTCGTCAAAGCGAAGCGAAGGCGGGTATCGTATAACGGCTATTATTTTTGGTTTCCAACCAAACGATGTGGGTTCGATTCCCACTACCCGCTCAAGATATACATAATAAAAAGGCGAATACATTTCGCCTTTTTATTATGCCCTGTCATACGACGGGGTAAACTTTCGAAAGCTTACTTTACTTAACAGCTTCTTTAAGAGCTTTACCTGCCTTAAACTTAGGAACGGTAGTAGCTTTGATTTTAATCTTTTCACCTGTTCGTGGATTAACGCCCATGCGAGCAGCTCTTTTAGAAACACTAAACTTGCCAAAGCCAGTGAAAACAACATCTTCTCCTTTAGACAAAGCATTAGTAATGTTGTCAAGAACAGCGTTAACTGCATCAGTGGCTTCTTTTTTTGAACAACAGTCTTTAGCGACTGCATCAATTAATTGATCTTTGGTCATAAAATTCATTGAATATAGGACAAAAACATATAAAAATTCTAATGTTGTATGTTCTATATTATATATTATATAAGATTGCTTTCGACCTTTTTATTAATTTTAGCTTTAATGCTTGATTTTAGCAAGCTTTTTTTAAAATAGCAATAGTTATTTAACTATTTCTCGTATTCTTTCTAATTTTTTGGCTTTGTTTTTCTGGTCTGTTTTAAGTAATACAGCATTAATTTCAACTGGACCTTCAGCTACTTCTAA
>JAHJUH010000005.1 GCA_018829245.1 Patescibacteria group bacterium
GAAAATCCGCTGACTGTCTGATTATGGATTTTAGCGGGAAATAATTCATAAAATCCAATAATTAAAAATGGCGTTAGGATGAGTATCCCCAGGCTAATTAGAAAAAATTTTAAAAATTTCTTCATACCTTTATTATACCAAAAAACCGCCTAATTTGTAAGTAAAAAAAACGCCTATTGGCGTTTGTTCGTTTTATTTAATGGCCATCTTATAATCTATGGCAGATATAACGCTCAAAATAGGTGTTTTCTTTCAGAAGGTTCCTTCACGTAGCTACGCAGCAAATGCGTGAACTTACTTCATTAATGTTAATATTATCATACTATGGTATTCTTGTCAAGCCAACTCCTAAATTATATCTTTATAACCCTTAATTCCCTCTTACTTTCTTGATACTCAGGCATAACTTGAGCCATTAAATTCCAGAATCTTGGAGAATGATTTAATTCTTTTAAATGACACAATTCATGAATGATAATGTAATTTGCTAAATGCTGAGGTAACATTAATATTCTATAATTAAAATTAAGATTTCCTTTTCTAGAACAACTCCCCCATCTAGTTCTCTGGTTCCTAATACTAACTCGATTAAATTCAAACCCATGAATTTTACTATAATATTCTAATCTTTCAAAAATAAAGACTCGCGCCTCTTTTTTATGATTTAAATAATTAGTTCTCGATCTCCATCTCATATATTTATTCTACATCCCCACAACCTGTTTCTGGTTTAGACGCATAAGGAACACCGTGCTTAATCCATTCTCCATCAACACAAATCCAGTCATCTTCAGACCCACCGATAATAAATCTTATAGTAAAAATAACTACTATAATAGCTAGTGTTATAAATAATATTCTTACAACCCTTTTCATGATTTTTCTTTAATTAATTTAACCTTATCTTCTCTGCCCATTTTTTCATATACTTTTAATTCTTCTTCTAATGGTATACATGGAATTTTAACATCTTTGTAATTAATAAATATCTTTTTATCTAAAGAATCTTTTGAGCGACAGATATTATCAACATTATCTAAAACCTCAATTTCAATTCCATCTATTTCAAAAAATACTCGATAAGAATTTCTTCCTTCACTTTTATCAAAATACATTTCTTTAGTTTGGTATTCTTTTAGGATTTCAACTATTTTATTGATTTCATCAGAATTAGTTAAAATATCAATATCTCTTGATTGAAGATCAATTCCTTGAATATACAAACCAACTGAACCAATTAAAGCATAATTTAGCCCATTCAACTTCCCTACTACAATTCTTAATGCTTTTTCTATTTTCTCGTTCATATTCATTTAATTCAACAATAAGAGGTCCGACCTGAAAAGTAGAAATCTGTATATGAGGTCAGACCTTCAGTAAAGGTCTGACCTCTGAGGAATATAGCAAAAGAAAATCCGACCTCGTTCTAACTATTTATTTAATCAAAGATAAATCTCTATTAATAATAACAGGCTTAACTGCTTCTATCTCTGACTTATAATAAGGAATTTCTGGTATTGGATTCCATAAGAATATCTTCTGATTTAAAACATAAGCAAATCCAATTTCCATAAGAGTATTACCACCGATATAATTCTTAATACCATGTTTATCAAAATTTAATACTAAAACAGCATCAGCTCCTTGCATAGCTCGCCAAAATTCACCAATAGCATCAAGATTATTTTTTTGATGAATTTTAATCTTCTCCTTTTCTTCATCTGACTTCCCAATAAATTTATCGTGAAGATCAGTCATAAAAGCCTCATGACCTAATTTATAAAGTTGATCACGAACTTCAATCATTTTCTCAGTAAATTGCATTGACCCAATTATCCCTATTTTCATATTTTTATTTTACTTATTTTCAACACCTCTTCTAAAACTACAGGTAATTTAACAATTCCATCTTCTTCTGTAAAATGACCCTTATCTTTTTGAATGATTATCTTGGCATTTAATTTCTCTTTAAATACCTTTTTATTTTCTTCCAATGACACATAAGGATCGTTGTCGGAAAAGATAGCTATCAAATCACCAGCATTTTCTTTTATTTTCTCAAAATTAATTAATGAAATATCTAACCATGGTTTGGCTATTTCCTTTTCTTCTTCGGTCTCTAAATCTTTTAATCTAAACCAACCAGCTACGCAGACCACCCCCAAAGCACTAGCTTGAGATTCTTGTAAGTATCTTAAAATAGCCTGACAACCAATACTATGACCGATAAATAGCATGTTATCATTAGGTTCCCCGGCTTGCTGGGAAATAAAATCAGTCCATTTTTTAATATTCGGACTTTCCGGATTAGGCATTTCTAAAATATAAACCTCAAATCCCCTATCTTGCAACTGGTTTTTCAACCAAACATACCAATCCGCTTTAGGATCCCCACCCCACCTATGGATTATATAAACCTTTTTATTGTTCATTGTTCTACTAATAAGTTTAATCTTTTTAATTCTAATTCTTGTAAATAATTTTTAGCAATTTGAGCCTGTTCGCGAGTGATAATCTTACCTTTCCAGTTTGTAAGTCCTAGATTATTTTTCTTGTTATCAATCCTACCACTAACAATTTCTGCCGCTGTCAATCCAGTAATAGCAAAATGAAATTTATTCTGCACCATCGCAAAAAATTTCTTAGCATAATCTACTTTTGGGCTATAATCAGCGCTAGTAGCAAAAACATCTTTTACTTTTTGATAGAAATTAGCTTCTGAAGTTCTAATCTTCCTAATTCGTTCTTCCCATTCTTCAAAATATGTCTTTGTTACCCAACCTTCGGCCAAACGTTCATCATCCATTGCAAAACCTTTTATAATATAATCTCTCAATTTTTGCGTTGCCCAAATACGAAATTGAGTACTACGCAAAGAATTCACACGATAACCAATTGAAATAATTACATCTAAATTATAAAAACTAACACTATATGTTTTACCGTCCTCGGCAGTATGCTGGAATTTCCGGTATACTGAGTTTTTCACCAATTCTCCTTCTTTAAATACATTTTGTATATGCTCTGTAATGGTTTTTCTATCTTTATCAAAAAGTTCGGCCATTTGCTTTTGGTTAAGCCAGACTGTTTCATCTTTCATTTTAACTTCGATTTTTGTTTGTCCATCTTCTGTGTTGTAGATGACAATTTGATTGTTTTTATCTTTTTTGGGCATATTTTTATTCCCAAACCCCTTCAATTCTTTTATTTATTCCTTCCCTAATATCCTAATAATATTTTACCATAAAACAACAAAGACCCCTAAAGGGTCTTTGTTTAAATTGTGATAAATAAAAATTAAGCTTTTATCTATTATTCAATTGGTAATCCAAATCCAGTTGCTGTATCATCTCCAGTTTCCCAAATGTCCTTTGCTATACTTTTTAAATAATTTCTTGTATCTCCAGCATTACCTTGCCATAACTTAGCCGCTAATCCTGC
>JAHJUH010000104.1 GCA_018829245.1 Patescibacteria group bacterium
ATAAAAATATCCTCCTACATCAACCCCCTCTTCAATTGCTTTATGAATCCAAATCAAATGATCTTTAATAAATTTAGCCCGCTTATCATCATCAGCATCAGCCAAGCCATTCTCAGTAATATATATCATCTTCTTATACTTCTTCAAACCCTTTAAAACATGATAAATTCCTTCTGGATATATTTCCCATCCCAAATCAGAAACTGATAAATCTTTCTTTTTTAAAAAAGAACTAGTCTTATAATAATTCAAACCAATAAAATCCTGCTGATCTTTTATTTTATTCAAAAAATATTTATTCCAGAAATAATCTGCCAAAGGAATATTTTTAAAATGAATATTATTTTTAGCAATACCAACCTGGCAATCTAAGTCAATTAACTTTAATGAACGATACGCCAACTTATGACCTTTAGCTAAATTATTAATTACCTTTAAATATTTAAAAATGCTTTTATCTTGCGGAGGCCAATTTCCTTTTAAATATGAATTTAAAGTATAAATATCTGGCTCATTTAAAGTTATCCAGAACTTAACTTCATTAAATAGATTCTCGCCAATTATTTTAACATAACGATCAAAATAATATGGTGTCTTAGGATTAAGCCAACCGCCTTTTTCAGCCAGCCAAATTGGCAAAGGCCAATGATATAAAGTAACAAATGGTTCAATATTTCTTTCTTTTAAAGCTAATAAAACCTGTCTGTAATGTTCAATTTCTTTTTGATCAATCCTGCCTTCTTTTGGTTCTATGCGCGACCATTCAATAGAAAAACGATGCGCATTATGATTCAAAGATTTAGCAATATCAAAATCTTCTTTAAAACGATGATAATGATCACAAGCTCGGCCAGAAATATAGTTTCCTGTCCAAAGCATTTTTGGAAACTTTTCTTTTTGCCAAGGTAGCCATTTCTTTTCTGCTTTTTTAACTAAATATTCTGCGCTTCCTTTTTCCCATTCTGACCAATCATTAACATTACCGCCTTCAACTTGATGAGCTGAAGTGGCTGCTCCCCAAAAAAAATTGTTTGGAAATTTTAAAATATTTTTATCGTGGCGGTTTTTCATATTGTGTTGTTACTAAAACATCTTTAACCGCATCAATATCTTCTAAAACCATTCCTGTTCCACGAACAACCGCAGTTAAAGGATCTTCAACTAATTTAACTGACATTTCAGTTTGTTCACTAATTAATTTATCCAACCCACGCAATAAATTACCCCCGCCAACTAAAAAGATGCCTCGTCGCATAATATCAGCAACTAATTCTGGCGGAGTTTCTTCAATTGTTCCTTTAATAGCATTAATTAAAATTTTAATTGAACGGCTTAAGGCCTTGCGAATCTGATCATTATTAACAGTAACTTCTTTAGGCAATCCAGTAACAATATCACGACCGCGCATTGTTGTTTCTATTGTTTCTTCTAAAGGATAAGCTGAACCAACCGCTATTTTAATATCTTCAGCTGTTTTTTCGCCCAAAAGAAGGTTAAAATCTTCACGAGCATAATGAATAATATCTTCATTAAGCTGATCGCCAGCTATTCTCAAACTACGACTAACCACAATGCCACCTAAAGAAATAACAGCTACTTCAGTAGTTCCTCCTCCAACATCAACAATCATATTTCCAGCTGCTTCTTGAATTGGCAATCTTATTCCAATAGCTGCTGCCATTGGTTCCTCAATTAAATAAACTTCTCTGGCTCCAGCGCTTCTAGTTGCATCTTCAACTGCTCTTTTTTCTACTTCTGTTACTCCAGAAGGAATACCTACCACTACTCTAGGACGAGGTAAAATAGAAAAACTTTCCCTATGAACCTTATCAATAAAAAACTTAAGCATTTGCTCAGTTACTTCAAAATCAGAAACCACTCCAGCTACTAAAGGCCTGGACGCAACAATATGAGCTGGAGTACGACCAACCATTTTTTTAGCTTCTTTCCCAATAGATAAAATCTGGCCAGTCTTATTATTAATCGCTACAACTGATGGCTCATTAATAACAATTCCCTGTCCTTTAACATAGACTAAAGTATTGGCTGTGCCTAAGTCAATTCCAATATCTTTTGAAAAAATTCCAAAAAATTTACTAAACATATTTATTTATTGCCCCCCAACTCTTCAACTATTTTCTCTATTTTAACTAATTTTGTTTCTTGTTTATCTCTCTTTTTAAACTCTACAGAATTTTGTTCAAGTGTTTTTTTACTTACTACTAAACGATAAGGAATACCGATTAAATCAGCATCAGCAAATTTTTCACCAGCTGATTTATCATCTTGATCATCATAAAAAACTTCAACTTCATTTTTTAATAACTTATTATAAATATCTTCGGATGTTTTTTTTGCTTCTAAATCTAATAAATGAACTTGATAAGGCGCTACTGATTCCGGCCAGATAATCCCTTTATTGTCATGATAAACCTCTACGATTGTTCCAACTATCCGACTTGGTCCTATGCCATAACAACCCATTTCAATATCATGCTTTTGTCCTTTTTTATTAGTATAGAAAAAATCAAAAGCATTGGAAAAACGAGTACCTAACTTAAAAATATTGCCCACTTCAATAGATTTTTCTTTACGAAGATCCTTGTTTTTACAATTAGGACAAACTTTTTGTTCATCTATAATTTCCTGATTAATAGCTATTTTACAATCATCGCAAATATAAATAGTGTCTTCTCCATTTTCAGCCAATGTCTGAAACTCATGAGAATATTTTGAAAAATCACCGCCAGAAGAATAAGTTAAATAAGTAATTTCAGATAATCCGCATCTATTAAATATTTTGAAATAAGCATCTTTAGTTATTTCATAAAATTTATCTAAATCTTTTTTATCAACATGAAAAGAATACAAATCTTTCATAGAAAACTCTCGCCCTCTTATTAATCCAGCCTTAGCTCTTAATTCATCCCTAAATTTAGTTTGAATTTGATAAATATAAACTGGTAATTCTTTGTAAGAAAATATATGCTTTTGTACTAAAGGAGTAACAATTTCTTCATGAGTTGCTCCTAATGCATATTCCCTTTTATTATTGCCAATAACTTTAAAAAGAACATCAAAACTATCCCAGCGATCTGTTTTTTGCCATGCTTTTTTTGGAGTTAAAGCAGGCATTAAAATTTCCTGCCCTCCAATAGCATTCATTTCTTCGCGAACTATATCACAAATCTTATTATGCACTCTTAATCCCAAAGGCAAAAATGAATAAATTCCAGCACTGGATTTATCTATAAAACCAGCTTTAATTAAAGTTTTGGCATTAAAACTAGTCTCATCCTTAGGAGCTTGTTTAATAGTTTTAGTAAAAAGTTTTGACTGTCTCATATAAAATTATATTAACATAAAAAAAACAACCTTAAAACACCCTTACAATATCCCGCCAAGTAACAGCAACCATTAATAGAATTAAGATAACAAAGCCAGCTGTATGGGCAATTCTTTCAACTTTATGGCTAACAGGAGAACCTTTAATTTTTTCGATAGCCAAGAAAAGCAATCTTCCGCCATCAAGCGCTGGAAAAGGCAAGCTATTAATAATAGCCAGATTAATATTTAATAAAGCAGCTAATTGAAGAACATAAATAAAACCAAGCTTGGTTGCCTGGCCAGTTAAATTAAAAATACCAACTGGTCCAGCTATTTCAGTAGTTAATTGTCCTCTAGTGAATAATTCCCAAAAAATACCGAATAAAGCAATAATAATAAACCAGGTTAAACTAATTGCGCTGCTAATTCCTCTGAATATTGCTGAATACCAAGGATAAGAAATAATAGCAGTGCGAGCCAAAGCAATGCCTAAAGGACCTTCATTTTCTGGATGTTCAATTCTAGGAGTTAAAGTTTTTTCTAAAACTTCACCACCTCTTTGAATTACTACTATTATTTCTTGTCCATTATAATCTTCTACAAAATTTTGAATATCTTCAATCTTGCCTATTTCCAATCTTTGATTCTCAACTTTTAATTCTTTAATGGTATCGCCCATTTTAATACCTGCTTGTTCAGCTGGCGAATTATATGCTACTTGAGTTATCTGAACCTTAACATCATTAAGATTAGCTGTTTCATTATCAGTAATCATAGCTGGTAAGCCAATCCAATAACCAAAACATAAAAGAAATGCAGCTAATAGAAAATTCATAGCTACTCCAGCAATTAAAATCTTAGCCCTAGTTTTAATAGAATGATTATAAAAAGCTCTTTTATCATCAGCCTTACTTTTTTCAGGCCTATCTTCTCCAAAAATCCTAACAAAACCCCCTAAAGGCAAAAGATTTAAAGAATAAATTGTCTCACCTCTTTTAATGCCAAAAATCCTTGGTGGAAAGCCAAAGCCAAATTCTTCAACTTTAATTCCAGCCTGCTTAGCAAAAACAAAATGTCCCAACTCGTGGACAAAAATAAACAGACCTAATATTAAAATAAATACAATAATAGTTAAGAACATATAAATAAATTTACACCGTCATAATTTCTTCTTCTTTCTTCTTTTTTATTTCATCAATTTTCTTATTATACTCATCAATTAATTTTTGAAGTTCGTCCTTACCTTTATATCTACCATCTTCAGTAATTTCCTTATTCTTCTCCATCTCTTGAATCTCTTTCCAAACTTCTTCCCTGCTTCGACGAATACTAACCTTACATTCCTCTATTTTTTCATTAACAATTTTAACTAATTCTTTACGCCGCTCTTCGCTTAAAGGAGGAATATTTAAACGGATAAAATCTTCTTCAGTTACTGGACTAATCCCTATTTTTGATTCCCTAATAGCAGCCACAATATTTGTAATAATTTCCCTATCCCAAGGCCGAATAACTATCAAACGAGGTTCTGGAACCTGAATAGCAGCTAATTCTTTTAATAGCATTTTTTGCCCATAAGCATTTATTTCTAAATTCTCTATCAAACTAGGAGTTGCTCTTCCAGCCTGCAAACCAAGTAATTCATTTTTAAGATAATCAATGGTTTTTTCAAGTTTTGGTTTAATTTTATTAATTGCTTCTTTATACATATTATTTATCTTTATGCATGCCAACATAAATCATATTAGCATTATTTGGATCAATTGTAATTGCTTTAACATTTCTCTTACTGCTTAATTCATGAACTGTCCAATTTACTCCCTGATCTAAACTACGGTATATAATTGGGCCAGCGCCATAGTATAAATGATCTGTATTTTGCTGTTCAACAACCAAGCTTAAAACTGGCTTTGATTCAGGCGGCATAACAATTTTTACCTCTTGCCAAGTTTGTCCGCTATTCTTTGAAGTTAAAATTCCATATTCTGAACCAGTATAAATAATATTTGGTCTCTGGGAATCAATAACCACTTTTTCTACTCTTTCACCTTGTTGAAATTCTTCTAATTCTTCTTTAAAAGATTGCCAATCAACACCCTTATTAGTAGTTTTATAAACTCCATCTTCAAAAGCGCTGATATAGATAACTCTTGTATCTTGTGGATTAATAGCAATATCAGAAACAACATCATCAAACCATTTTATTATTTCCCATGATTTACCATAATCAGTACTTCTTAAAAATCCGCCTTGAGCTGTGCCAATATAAATTAATGAAGGATCATAATTATCAATGGCAATAGCAAAAACAGCATATTTTTCTTCAGAAACAATATAAACTTCTTCCCATGAATTGCCTCCATCCTGTGTTCTAAAAACTCGGCCTTTTTTATCCTGATAAGTGCCAATATATATGCGATTAGAATCTTTTGGATCAATAGCTATATCATAAACATTAGCTCTAGTAGAAAGAACATTATTTTCATCTTCTAATTGATGCCAATATTTTCCTTGAGAAAAACTTTTGTAAACACCATTATCGCGAGTTCCCATGTAAACAACTTCTGAATCATTTGGATCAACAACCATACTTAAAACATCCAAGGATGTAATAAAAATCTTTTTATCATCAACAGCTAATTGCTCCCATTGCTCCCCCATATCATTAGACTTATAAAGCCCTCCATCACCAATCGTTCCTTGAAATATTCTTGGAGAATAAGCAAAAAAGCCAACTATTAAAATAATAACTATGATAATAAGAATAACTAAAACATCTTTCATACCCCGTAGAAGAATTTTGAACTTAAATTAATTAATGTTTTTAATAAATCTAAAATAAAATTCTTTTTAGCTTAATTCTTTTACTTCCCCGTTTTAATTATCGCCAAAGGCGATTTTTCAAAATTTCTCTACGGGGTCATAATTCCAACATCAAAACTTCTAAAGCCAATCTAGCATTAATGCTTGGGTTAGACAAAAGCAAGTCTGTTTCTTTAATTTTTTGAACAATTTGCTTTAATTTAGGCAATGAATAAGAACCTTTATACTTATCTATTTCTTCATAAAGAATCAATTCAGAAGAACCAATAGTTAATAATAATAAATCCCTAAACCAAAAAAGCCAGTAATTAATAATTTGTCTGGCCTGAGGCACATCCTTAACTATTTCTTCAACATACTGATAACGTTCATTAAGATTAGCTCTTAATAATTTTTCTAATTGATTAATTATCTTATTCCTTCTTTCTAATAATTCTGGATTTTTTAAATACTGAATAGCTAAACCAGGACGCCCATTAGCTAAACGAACAATAGATTCTTTAGGAACAACCTTTAAAATCTCTTTATTAGCTACTGGCAAAAACTTAATAACCTGGCAACGAGAAACAATAGTTGGTAAAAGCGATTCAGAATTAGCAGTAACTAAAATTAAAACTACTTGGCCTTTTGGCTCTTCTAATGTTTTCAAAAGACAATTACTGGCATCAGCTGTCATTCTTTCAACTTGATCAATTAAAACAATTTTATACTCGCTCTGATAAGCAGACAAACTCATTTGATGACGAACTTCTCTTGCTTGTTCAATGCTAATAGCTGTTTCTTTTTTAACTCCTTCTTTTTCTAAAGTTCCTGGTTCAATAATTAAAATATCAGGATGAATTTCTTGATCAATTTCTGTTCCATTAAGCATTTTAATAAATTCTAAAGCAACAGTTTTTTTGCCTAAATGAGCAGAACCAGTAAATAAATAGGCATGAGCTAATCGTTTATTCTGAACGCTTTTCTTCAAAAATTCTAAAATACGTTGATGTCCAATAATCATACCTTGTAGAAGAATTTTGAATTTATACTAACTATTATCTTTAATAATCCAAAACTCTTTTTATTTGCTTAATTATTATTATAACCCCATTTTATTATTCGCCTTTAGCGAATAGTTCAAAATTTCTCTACGGGGCATAATTAAATTATATCATATTCTCTTATTTTTCTCCACAACTTCAATAACAAACTCCTTAATACTTCTATCAAATCTTTCTTGAGAAAACTTTTCAGCTCTTTTTTTAATCAATAAAGAACTGTAATTATCATAATTCATTAATAAACGGCGAATGCCATCAGCTAAAGATTCAGTAGCTGGATCATTAAAGAATTCCCCAGTAATTCCTTCTAAAACTGTTTCAGTAACTCCGCCTCTGCGATAAGCTAAAACTGGCTTGCCAAAACTCATAGCTTCAACAGGCGTAATGCCAAAATCATCTTCGCCTGGGAAAATAAAGGCCTTGCAATTTTTAAAATATTGCCTTGTTACTTCATCTGTTTGCCAGCCTAAAAATTTAATATTAGCCTGAGCCATTTTCTGAAGTTGTTTTTTTTCTGGCCCTTCGCCAATAACAATCAAAGGCAATTCTAATTTATTAAAAGCATCAACTGCTAAATCAATTCTCTTATAAGGCGTTAACTGGGAAACAATTAAAAAATATTCTTTATTAGGAGTAATATTCAAATCTTGAAAATTAGATTCAACTAATAAAGCTGATGGATAAATTACTTTTGCTTCTTGATTGTAAAACTTTTTAATTCGTTGAGCCGTGTTCTTGGAATTAGCAATAAAATAATCTACTCGGTTAGCAGCTGACCTATCCCATATTCTAATATAATGCATCATTATCCTAATAGCTATATTAGTTAAAGGCCCTTTTCTTTGTTCTTTAATATAAGAACTATAAGCATCCCAGCCAAAACGCATTGGACTATGGCAATAGCATATATGAATAGCTTGAGGGCGAGTAATAATTCCCTTAACAAAACTACTAGAAGAAGAAATTACTAAGTCATATTCCCTTAAATCAAATGTTTCTGGAGCCATTGGAATAAAAGGCAAAAGATATTTCTGTCTTTTGCGCCAAAATTTAGGAAACTTCTGCAAAAAAGAAGTATTGATTTTTGTATCGGGAAAATATTGGCCCATTTTTTTCTGATCATAAAGCAAAGTAAAAATATCTGCCTTGGGAAAAATATCCCGCAAATTTAAAAAGACCCTTTCGGCCCCTCCAAAACGAATTAAATAATCATGTATCAATGCTATTTTCATATAAATAAGGTCCGACCTTAAATACCCTAACCTTTCCATCTAAAATACTTAATGCGTGAAAGGATATAAGGCATCGTTAGTTAAGGTTAGGGTATTTCAGGTCGGACCTTGGAGTCAGACCCTAAAATCACCTTTAATGTTTCCTGAGCGCACTTTTCCCAAGAAAATCTCTTTACATTCTGATTTCCTTTTTCAATTAAATCTTTTCTTAAATTATTATCACTAATTATTTTATACATGTTTTTAGTGATTTGTTCAATATTCCTTGGTTCAACAAGTATTGCTCCTTGACCAGCCACTTCTGGCATAGAAGAAACATCAGATGTTATTACTGGACAGCCAACTGCTTGAGCTTCTAAAATAGACATGCCAAATCCTTCATAAAAAGATGGCAAAACAAACATATCTGCATTATTCAATAATTCTAATTTTTCCTGTTCAGA
>JAHJUH010000020.1 GCA_018829245.1 Patescibacteria group bacterium
CTTTTCCCTTTAATTAGTCAAGGAAATATTATTGATGATTTAAATAAGCAAATCCAAGACCAGGAATCTAAAAGAATAGAATTAGAGAAAAAAGCAAAAGAATATCAGCAAATCATTAATCAAAAACAAGGAGAGATTAATAGTTTAAGCAATCAAGTCGCTATTTTCAATGCTCGGATTAATAAGTTGCAAATAGAAATAAATATTACTGAAGATGATATTCAACAAACAAATTTAGAAATTATTCAATTAGAGTATGGTATTGAGCAAACAGGTGATGATATTACAGGACAAAAAGATAATTTAGCTGAAATTATTCAAGTAATTGCTGAAACAGATCAAGTTAGTCAAGTAGAAATAATTTTATATAGTGATAACTTTTCTGATTTTTTCAATCAATTAGCTTATTTAGACAATCTACAAAATGGAGTTAAAGAAAAAGTTGATAAGCTTAAAGTGCTTAAAATAAAATTAAATCAAGACAAAGAAAGCAAAGAAGATAAAAAAGAACGATTAGAAGTATTAAAAGAACAATTAGATGGACAAAAATGGTCTTTAGCTAGTCAAAGAAATTCTAAAGAAAATCTTTTAAAATATACTAAAGGGGAAGAAAGTAAGTATCAGCAAATGTTAGCTAATATAGAGGCGCAAAAGAAATCATTATTAGGAGATATTAACCGTTTAAGGCAGCAAAAATCAGAAGAATTAGCGCGTCTAAAAGAACTTCAAGAAAAACCTCCTTCAAAATATTGGGCTTCAACTAATTGGTATTATAAACAGGATGATCCTCGTTGGACTAATACAACTATTGGCATTAGCAGTTCTAAGATGGGGGATTATGGATGTGCTATTACTACAATAGCTATGGTTTTAAAGAATAAAGGAACCAATATTACACCAGGACAATTAGCTAAAGCATCAATTTATGCCTGGGATTTAATCTATTGGCCAACAAAATGGGAAAGTATTCAATGTATGAATTGTCCGCCGCCTCATACTTCAATTTTTGATTGGTTTCGTTTAGATAGAGAAATAGGAGCTGGCCATCCAGTAATCATATTTGTTAGAGCTAAATGGGGAGCAGGGCATTATGTAGTAGTTCATCATAAAACAGATGATGGGCGTTATGTTGTTCATGATCCGCTTTTTGGAGCTAATATTTATTTAGATTCAACACAAGTATATATTTCTAATTTATACGAGACAACAACTAGTATAGATCAGATGATTATATACCATTAATTTATGAAAAAAATTATTAGAAAAATATTAGAATTATAGCATGAAAAAAACAACTATCTTATTTCTAGAAAAATTAAGGAACGTCTTTAAAATATTACGTCCTTTGCAAAGGACGTATATTTTAAGGACGTTCCTTAGAATTGTAGTATGAAAAAAATTATTATTTTATCTTTATTAATAATTCTTATTCTTTTATTTTCTTTTAATTTTGTTTCAGCGCAAGAAACAATTAAAATTGAATCAGTTCCAAATTGGTTACAATATATTATTGACCCAGTGAAACGAGGCGTTGAAAAAATTCCAGAATCAACAGAAGGCCTTTTTAAGAAAATTCAGAAGAAAACCGAACAAAAGCAAGAGCAAGTTAAGCAAGAAATCAAAAAAGAAGTAAAAAAAGAAGCAAAAGGATGGGTTGAAGAGAAAATAGAATGGGTAGAAGATTTCTTATCTCCCCTAAAAATTAAAATTCAGCAGGGGAGTGCTTGGATTAGAAAAGGAGTTGATAAAGTTAGAAATTTTTTATTTAATCCATAAAAAGAATAGTAAAGTAAGCATAATTATCAGAAAATAGGGAATATAGTAGGGTAATTTAGTTATCCATAGAAGCAATATTGACGGCCTAATAGCCGTAGAATATAATAAGTATAAGTGAGTATAATAACTCTTATACTCGATAAAACATATGAAAGATAAACAAATAAATAAAAATCAAATAACCCTGCCTTATATAGATGACTTTCTTCTTTATTTAAAAACAAGTAATTATTCTGAAAAAACTATTTATAATTATGAAAGAGATTTAGTGGCTCTCGCCTACTTCTTACAAGAGATAGACATTAAATTTGAAGAAATTACTAAAAATACTTTACTAAACTATAAAGCATATTTAACTTCTAGAGATCGAAAAACGCCTAAAAGTATAATTAGCCAAAAACAACTTAGTAGTTATTCTATTAATAGAATGCTTTCAGTTTTGCGTTCCTATTTAAAATTTCTAATTGATTTAGATTATGAAGTACCAGTTGAGCCAACAACTATTAAATTAATTAAAACAGAAAAAAAACATCCACGTGTGTCAGAATTTGAAAAAATAGTTAAGTTAATTGAAGCTCCTAGTAAAATTGAAAAAAACAATAAAGTTGCTTTACGAAATAGAGCTGTTTTAGAAACATTATTTGCTACTGGAATGAGAATTTCTGAATTAGTTAATCTTAAAAAATCTCAAATTGATAAAACTGGTCGTATCTTTATTATGGGAAAAGGCAAAAAAGAACGTTTTGTTTATTTAACACCAAGAGCTCATGAACATTTAATAAATTATCTTGAGACAAGAAGAAATGATAATTTGCCATATCTTTTTATCCCCTATAGTGGTAAGAATGTTCAAGATAAAAATAAAAAAATATCAACCAATTATTTACAAGAAAAAATAAAAAAATATCGTGAGTTATTAGGTATAAATATTCCTATTTCTGCTCATTCGCTTCGACATGGCTTTGCAACTTATTTAGCTGAAGAAGGTGCTAGTCCAGCAGCAATTCAAACGCTTTTAGGTCACGAATCGTTAAATACAACGACTCGCTATATCAATACATCTGATAAATTTGCAGAAAAAGTTCATCGTGAATTCCATCCTTTAAAAAAATAAAAATTAATGCGTATATCCTATTCTGGATTAGAAACATTTTCTAATTGCCCAGCTAAATACAAATATCAATATATTGATAGAATAAAGACTCCTAAATCAAAGGATGCGGTTTTTGGCACCTTAATTCATGAATGTTTAAGAATGTTCCACGATCCATCACAAACAACTCCATTTTCTGAAGAAGAATTACTTAAATATTTTACTGAAAAATGGAACAGTGAAATTTACCAAGACAAACAAGAAGAAGCTTTTGCCTTTCATCAAGGAATTGAAATACTTAAAAAATATTATCTTCAAAATCAAAATATTAGTTTTAATGTAGTTAACTTAGAAATTCTTTTTAAAATACCTATTCAAGATAAGCTTCACCAGGTTACTGGACGAATTGATAGAATTGACAAATTAGACAGCGAAGCCGGGACTTTTGAAATAATTGATTACAAAACAACAAAAAAAATGCCTTCTCAAGAAATGATAGACAAAAACTTTCAACTTTCAATTTATTATTTAGGAGTAATCAATCAATGGCCTTATTTACAAAAAGAAAATAGACCAGTTAAATTATCTTTATATTATTTAAGACATGGTGAAAAACTTTCTATTATTGGCAATAAACAAGGAGTAAAAGAAACCCAGCAAAAAATACTGGATTTAATTAATCAAATAAATAAAAGCAATTTTGCTCCTATATCTAATCCTCTTTGCGATTGGTGTCAATACCAGCCATACTGTCCCCTTTTTAAACATAAATATATTAAAGAGAAACAACCAACTGCAAATGAAGAACAAATAAAAAATATTATTAAAGAATATTTTGAAATAAAAGATAAACATAGCCAAGATAATAAAAGATTAACTGAATTAAAAATAGTAATTAATCAATATTGTGATGAAAATGAATTAGATCGTGTTTTTGGCGATAATGGTTATATCACTCGCCTATCTCAACAAAGATTTACATATAATTTTAATAAAGTTAAAGAGATTCTTGAACCTATTGGAAAATGGAATGAGATTTTAACTATTGATAAGACTAAATTTAAAAAGGTAGTTAATTCACTACCTTATGATATAAAAAAACAAATAGACCAAGCTAAGAAATTAGAAAGAGAATTTAAAACAATTACAATTAGTAGAAAGTAATTTTAAGGCGCATACTTTTCAAAACTCCCGCATCTGATATATCCGGCATCTTGAGCTTCCTGTTCTGAAGAAAACCAAATTTGATTTTCTTCTGATATTCTTTTAGCAAATGGACAATCAGGCCAATGATATTTATTACTATTAACACTGCCAATAAATTTTTCTTGTTTTAATGCATCTTTAGACTCTTTTGGTAAAGATTCTTGAATTGAAGCAGAATTAAAAGAAGGATTATGAATAATAATTGATTGATTTTCTATTTGCGAAGCAATTAAATAGCCAATTCCAAAGCTAATTAAGGCAACTAAAATAATTGTAACGATTAAAGTGATATTAACAGTATTCTTCTTGACTAATTGTTTTAAATTGGATAACATTATTATATTGCCATTACAGAAAAAGAATTAAATATCTTACAAGACAAATATAGCTCTTGTGTAGATTTCATTTTTTTTCCTCCTTTAATAATAATTCTTTCTCTTTTTCTGTAATGGCAATTTATTTATTATGGCAAAAACAAAATCAGCTGGATCAACAACTTTAGGACGAGATTCTCGTCCTAAATATTTAGGAGTCAAGTTATCTGATGGACAAAAAGTTCAACCAGGCAGTATTATTATTCGTCAAAGAGGAACTAAATTTATTCCTGGCAAAAATGTTCGTCGAGGAAAAGATGATACTCTTTACGCTATAACTAATGGTATAGTTAGATTTGTTACAAAAAAAATAAAGAAGTTTGACGGTTCAAGAAGAACTGCTAAGATTGTTAATGTAGAATCTTTATCTTAACCCAACTTTAACAAACTCTTTAAACAAAGGATGAGGCCGTAATGGCCTTGATTTAAATTCTGGATGGAATTGACTAGCCACAAAAAAAGGATGGTTTTTTAATTCAATTATTTCAACTAAATTCTTTTCCGGGTTAAAACCAGCCACAATCATTCCTTTTTCTTCTAAAATATCTCTAAAATTATTATTAAACTCATAGCGATGGCGATGACGTTCAAAAATTTCCTGACATTTATATGCCTGACGCGACTGCGTATTTTTAACCAAATGGCAGCGATAAGCGCCTAAACGCATTGTTCCGCCATATTGCTTGTTTTGAATATTTATTTTCTGTTCTGGCATTAGATCAATTACTGGGTATTTTGTTTTTGGATCAATTTCAGTAGTATGAGCATTTTTTAAACGACAAACATTTCTAGCAAATTCAACTACAGCTAATTGCATTCCATAACAAAGACCTAAATAAGGAATTTTGTTTTCTCTACAAAACTTAATTGTTTTAATTTTGCCTTCTACTCCTCTTTCTCCATATCCTCCTGGAACAATAATGCCATCAAGTTTTTTTAATTCTTTAATTTTTTTGGGAGAAATTTCATATTCTTCTGAATTTAGCCAATGAATCTTTGCTTTTATTTTATAATACCAAGCTGCATGCTTAACCGCTTCAATTACTGAAATATATGAGTCAGATAAGACAAAACTTCCTGTGCTAAAGTATTTGCCAACAATACCAATATTAGTTATTTTCTTTGATTCTTTAATGGTTTTAACTAAATTTTGCCAATTTCTTAAGTTCTTTTTTTTAGTTTTTAAATTAAATTTATTTAAAATTTTTTCTCCAAATTTATCTTTTTCAAAATTTATTGGAACTTCATAAATATTTTGAATATCTGGAGCGGAAATAATATTATTTTTGTCTACATTGCAATTAATAGAAATTTTTCTTTTACGTGATTCATCTAGTGGATATTCAGATCTGGCAATAATAAAATCTGGTTGAATTCCAGTTGAATTAAGAGTCCTGACAGCTGATTGAGTTGGTTTGGTTTTCATTTCACCAATTTTTTTAGGTATTGGCAAATAACTGACTAAAATAAAAAGAACATCTTTAAGATGTTTTAAATGAAGAATTCTAGCTGCTTCTAAAAATAAAATATTTTGATACTCGCCTACTGTGCCGCCAATTTCTATAAGAACAAAATCAGATTGTTCTTTTTTTGCAACTTTAGTAATTCGTCTGATAATTTCTTCTGGAATATGAGGTACTACTTCAACACATTTTCCTTTGTAGCCAAGATTTCTCTCCCGACGGATAACTGCTTCATAAACCCTGCCAGTAGTAATATAATTATCAGTATATAAATCTTGGTCTAAAAATCTTTCATAATTGCCTATATCTTGATCTGTTTCTATACCGTCTTCGGTAACAAAAACTTCACCATGTTCAATCGGATTCATTGTTCCAGCATCAATATTGATATATGGATCAATTTTAATGGCAGTTATCTTATATCCTTTACTCTTGAGAATTTTACCTAAAGAAGCGGTTGCAACTCCTTTGCCTATTCCAGACATTACTCCTCCCATTACAAAAATATATCTTGTTTGTTGCATATAATCTGACTTTTTAATTATAAATCTTTAGGATTATTTTTCCTCTATAATAATAACTTTTATTTTAACCTCTAAATTATGAGGTAATTCAATACTAACTTCATGCTCCCCTATTTCTTTAATAGGGTCTTTTAATTTTATCCATTCTTTTTCTATTTTAAATCCATTTTCTTTTAATTTTTCACTTATTTTAGATGAAGTAATAGATCCAAAAAGCTTTCCTTCTTCACTAATTTTAGCAAAGATTTCTAATTCAAAATCATCTAATTCACTAGCAATTTTTTGAAAAATAGTTAATTCTTCTTCAGCTTTTTCTTCTTTAATTTTTTTTCTTTCTTCTAATTTAGCTAATTCTGATTTAGTGGCTAAAACAGCTAATTTATTGGGAAACAGAAAATTACGAGCATAACCATCAGCTACCTTTTTAATTTCATCTTTTTTCCCTATATTTTCTACATCTTCTAATAAAATTATTTTCATACCCCGTAGAAGAATTTTAAATATTAAAACTAATAATCATTCTAATATCTAAAACTCTTTTTATTTGCTTAATTATTTTTCATACCCCGTTTTTCTTTTCGCCAAAGGCGAATTTCAAAATTTCTCTACGGGGCATATTAGTATTTTATATTAAATTTATTAAATTGATCAGTTGATTCTTTCCATTCTATATCAACTTTAATTACTTTTGCCAGCATAGGTCCATTATAGCACCAATCAATAAGTTGCTTCAAGTCCTTTTCTTCTCCTTCAGCTACTACTTTAACTGTTCCATCTGGCTTATTTATAACCCAGCCAACTAATCCTAATTTTTTAGCTTTTTGCCTAGTTGAATCTCGAAACATAACCATTTGCACTCGTCCATATATTTTTAAAATTACTTGTTTTTTCATTACTTTAATAATTCTAAAGCTTTATTTAATTGAGGATCGCGCATTTCGTCAATATCTTCTAAAGTAATCTCTACTTCCTCATCAGGTACTATTCCTTCTTCACTAATGGAAGTTCCTAATGGAGTTAACCATTTAGCTACTGTAATTTTAATACTAGAACCACCTTTTAATTTTTCTAATTGCTGAACAGATCCCTTGCCAAAACTTTTTTGGCCAACTAATTTAATACCTTGAATATCTCTTAATGCGCCAGCTAAAATTTCTGAAGCTGAAGCTGAACCTTCATTAATTAAAACAACTACTGGAATATTTTCTAATCCTTTATATCCTTTACTTCTAAATTCATTATTATTTTCTCCATTGCCAAAATCTTCAACCACAACTAATTCTCCTTTAGGCAAAAACCAGCTAGTTATATCAACTGCTACTTCTAAATATCCTCCTGGATTATTTCTAACATCTAAAATAATACCATTTGGATTAAGCTTGATAATTTCTTTAACTATTTTTCTAAATTGATTAGCCATATTTTCAGTAAAATGATATAGCTGTATGTAAACAACATTATTATCTTTAACTTCCCATTTAATAATAGGAATCTGAATTGTATCTCTAGTCACTTTTATTTCTTTAGCTTCATCCCATTCATCTCTAACGATAAGTAAATTTACTTCAGTTCCTTTTTCTCCTCTAATTAAATTAACTGCTTCATCAAGAGTTAAATCAGATGTTAATGTATCATTTACTTTAAGAATCTTGTCTCCTGGTTTTAAACCAGCTTTTTGAGCTGGATTGCCTTCTAAAGGAGAAATAATGGTTAAAGTTCCTTTACGTATGCCTATTTCTGCTCCAATTCCTTCAAAACTTCCGCTAATATCATCAATAAACTTTTTACTTTCTTGCGGTTCCATGAAAACAGAATAAGGATCATCTAAAGATTTAAGTAGTCCAGAAATAGCTCCATAAATCATTTTTTCACGATCCAAATCAAGTCGATTAACATATTTTTGCTCTATTAAATGCCAAGCATCCCAAAACAAACTAAAATCAGTATCATTTGGTTGTCCAACTTCTTTATTAGCTAATCCTTCAATTTTATCAATAGATGGCTGTCTATTTTGTCCTATAAAAAAACCACAAGCAAAAACAGTGGATAATAAGATGATCCAAATTAATATTAAAATATATTTTCTTGTTTTCTTTTTCATATTATATTTTCGAATTACGCCATTTCCAAGAATACTTCAGCGCGCTTATTAAATGAATTCTCGTATATTTATTAAGTAAAATATCTGAAAAACCTCCCCATTTTCTACTATGTCTATAATAATAATGCGACATTTGAGCAAATGGAAAATAAATTACTTTATAGCCGTTTTGCCAAAAACGACGGCACCAATCAGTATCTTCTAAATACATAAAAAATCTTTCATCCATTAATCCTATTTCTTCAATCACTTTTTTTCGCACTAACATAGCTGATCCTTGGACCCAATTAACTTCTTTTGGAGAAGAAAGATTTTGTTTTTGCATTAAAAAATTATTTATTTTCTTCTTACCCCATTTTAATTTTCCTAAAAATGTTCGTCTAGCTAAAAATGCTCCTATAGTTGGAAACTTAAAACAAGAACTTTGTACTTGATTACTAAAGGTCAATAATTGTGGACCAATTATGCCAACATCTGAATTTTCTTTAATAAATTCAAGCATTCGTTGAACTGATTCTTTTAGAATAAGAATATCAGCATTAAGAATTAAAATATATTCTCCTTTAGTTTTTTTTATGCCTGTATTAACAATTTTAGCATAGCCAACGTTTTTTGGAAAAGAGATAAAATTAACCTGAGGAAAATCATTTTTAATTGATTTTTGAATTTCTATTTGCGGTTGACTGTCAACAATAAATATTTCATGTTCAATATCTTCAATATTATCTTTAATTGATTTAAGGCAGAGTTTTAACAAAACCGGTGTTTTATGATGAGTAATAATAATAGAAAGCATTTATTTCTATGTCATTCTGAGCGTTAGCGAAGAATCTTTCGCGAATCAGAGATCCTTCGGGCTTTGCCATCAGGATGACAGTTTTTAATTAAAAATATTATTACAAACTTCTTGGATTTGTTTAAAATCATCCCCTACTGGCAAAAGAACATATTCTTCATTAATAAAGGTATGATATAATAATCCTTCTGGGGAAATATTAAATATTCTTGTTTTAATATTTTCAGTATCCAAATTTAAAGACAGATTAATCATGTTTTTAATATCAGTCAAATTCATATCTGTTCGAACATTTTTGCCAAGTAAATCCAAAAGATTATATATTTTAACTGGATTAGTTAAAACGCCTAAAGAAAAGGCTTTTTCTTTAATTGCCATTAAAACTTGTTGTTGGCGAGCCATTCGATCAAAATCATCAGTTGAATAACGAGAACGGACATAATAAAGAGCTGTTTCTCCATCTAAATGATTTTCTCCTTCTGAAATTTGAAAAACCCATCTTTCTTCATCATCAAATTCTTTAATAAACCAATGTTCATTTTCTTCCCAGCCTTCTTTTGACCATTGAAAATCCTCTTCAAATGTTTGGTCTAAATAAATATCAATTCCGCCTAAAGTATCAATTACTTCTGTTAAAGCTTTAAAATTTACACTAATGGCATGATCAACATATTGGTTTGTTATATAAGAAACTGTTTTTTTTGCGCAATCTAATCCGCCATAAGCATAAGCAAAATTGATTTTTTTCTTTTCTTTTAAACACCAAGTTTGAACATAAAGATCTCGAGGCAATGAAATCATTGCTATTTTATTGGTATTTTTATCAATACTAACTAAAATCATAGCATCAGAAAGCAGTTTGCCATCACCTAATTCATCTGCTCCTCTGCCTCCTAATAAAAGAATATTAATTCTATTAGGATTTTTTTCCGGTAAATCAGGTAAAGTAAAAGGCATAATTTGAACTTTGTCTGCCCAATCAATTACTTTGCTAATAGTAAAGCTAGTTTTAAAAAAGAAAATAGAAAATAATCCTACTAATAGCAAGATGAGAAAAGTAAGCAAAATTTTTGTTCTTTTTTTCATTTATATTATTTAAACCATCTATTCATTTCTTTTGCACTTGCCTTTTTATTATTCATAATGATTTTTCTTTTTTGCCAAGCATTAGGTATTTGATTAAATAAAGCTTTAATAGCTCTCCAAGTATATTTTTCAAAAAATAAGATATAAATCCAGGAAGCTATTTCTTTAGGCAGAAACCAAGGAAAATGCTTTAGTAAGATTATAATCTGCTCATTTTTGATTTGCATCAATCTCTGGTTTTTAAAGGCATAATATTTTCCAAATCTACTAACTTTTAATCTTTCTTTAATAATATCAATATATCTTGTAGTTGCGCTTTCCCCAGATGTTCTATCATGCCAAGCAATTGATTTTGGCTGATATATTGTTTTCCATTGATTAAGACGTAATCTCCAAGCTAAATCAACATCTTCCTTATAGCAGAAAAAATCTTCATCAAAATACTCATCTTTAATTTTAACATCTTCTAAGGCCTTGCGTCGATAAATTGGAGCTGCTCCGTCAGCGCCAAAAACTTCATTCATTTTTTTATAATGATTTTCATTAATTTCACCTTGTCCTCTATTAATAATTCTTCTATTTTTAAAAATAACTAGGCCAGTAGTATCTATAATATGAGAAATATCATAATTAATTGATTTATTAAGAATTGATCTTCCTGTATTCCAACGAAGCAATCTTCCTTGCACAGCTCCTATTTGATCATCTTTTTTAAATATTTTAATCGCTTTTCTAATAAAGTCTTTATTTAAAACCACATCTTGATTAAGGCAAAGAATAAATTCTCCTTGAGTTTCTCTTATTCCTTGATTATGTCCTGCTGCAAATCCAATATTCTTTTTATTATAAATTATTCTTAGATTTGACTTGTTTTTAAATCTTTTTAAATAATCTACTGTTTTATCTGTTGAAGCATTATCAATAATTAAAATATTAAAATATGGGTATGCTTGATTAAAAACAGAGCCTAAACAATCTTCAATATATTTTTCACCATTATATGTAAGAAGATTTATAGAAACTAAAGAATGATTTTTAAACATAATAAGCTAATTTATCTGTTAATATATAATAAACTAAGATTAGCTATAAAAAACAAAAGTATCTTATCGTTAAAAAGGACTACATCAAATAAACTATATCCTAAAATCCATACCAAAGCAAGCATAAAAAAACCAGACCAAACCTGAAAAAACCTATTATTTATCTCCTTTTTTTCTTGAAAAATAAACCAACTTCTTTTTAATATCTGCCAAAAAACAACCAATAAAATAATTAAAGCAAAAACACCCATTTCTGCTGCAACGTCTAAATACAAACTATGAGCTGAAGAACCCTTTTTAGCTGAAGACATTTTTTCATTAAGAACTACTGGGTAATTCCCTATTCCTACTCCTAAAACAGGATGAATTATTATTGAATTAACAGTTCTTCTCCAAATTTCCAATCTGCTTTTAACTGAGATTTCATCAAAATCAATAATGCTTCTGGCTCTTTCAAATAATGAAATATTTTCTAAATCAAGCGGCCTATCAAGTTGAATTTGCTGAGAAAACAAAAGAATCCTTGAAGCAATTGGAAACAAAAGAAAGAAAATAATTAAACATCCTATTATAAGACTCATTTGTTTTTTACAGCTTTTATTTGACTTATAAAGAAAAATAATAAATAAAAATATTAATAATGAACCTAAAGCGCTCACCCAAGCTCCTCTTGAACCAGAAAAAATAATAGCTAATAAGCAAAATATTAAAAGAATATAAGAAATAATTATTTTTTTCTTATTCTTTTCTGAATTCAAAAAAATTATTGTTAAAAAGAAAGGAAGAGAAAGAATACAAAAGAAAGCAAAAGAATGAGAATCAGGGAAAACAGAAAACATTCTTAAAGTAGCTGGCAATGAAGCATAATATGAAAACCAAGTATTGCTATGTAATAAAAGATTACTTAAAAATTCACCATAAAAAACATTAATAATATGCCTATCCCAAAATAGCCAGAAATTAGAAAGTGTAATAAAAAAAACAGAAAAAAATTGAACAAAACCAATTCCTAAAACTAATCCAATAGCTACTTTAATTGCACTAATAATTTTCTGAATAGCCCTTTCTTTTTCTTTCTTCTTATCAATCAAATTTCTAATAATAATATATAAAAGAAAAGCATTAATTAAAAATATGATTTTTTTGATACCAATCCAAATATTAACAGCTGGAAAAAGAGAAAGACCAGCAATTAACAAAAATATGCCTATTAAGTATTCCCATTGATAATGTTTTAGATTTTCTTTTAATTTCCATTTATCAGTGATAGTTTTAATCAAAACTAAAAATAAAACAATTATTAAAATCCGCCAATTAGCTAATGTATCAAGATTTTCTGTAATAGGTAAAGCTACAAACAAAGGAATAGAAGCAATAAAAACCCAAAGCGAATCTTCTATAGGACTGAAAATAAAATAAAAAATCATTAATCCTGTTATAAATAAACCTGCTTCTCGCGGAAAAATATTAAAGATCATTAAAAAAATAAAAATGATTTCAAATATAAGAACAGTTAAATTTTTTGGATTCATATTAAGTCAAGGACGTTCCTTATTATTTCTTATTATTAGTACCCTTTTAATTTATCTAAATCATCATGTTGGCGAATTCTTTCTAATGCCTTGGCTTCAATTTGCCTAATTCTTTCTCTAGTAACGCCAAATTCTTGCCCTACTTCTTCTAAGGTATGAGTAATGCCATCTTTTAAACCAAAACGCATTTTTAAAATCTTTTGCTCTCTTGGAGATAAATCAACTAAAATTTCTTTAAGCCGCCTTCCAAGTAATTTTCTAGCTGCTATTTTATCAGGAGAAATACTTTTTTCATCTGGAATAAACTCTCCTAAGCTACTTTCTTCATTTTCATCCCCTATGGGCGTTTCTAATGAAATTGTTTCTTGTGAAATTTTCATAATTTGCCTGATTTTTTCAATAGGTTGATCCATTTCTGCAGCTATTTCTTCAGGAAGCGGTTCTCTCCCTAAATCTTGCAAAAGATTACGCTTAATTTGAGTATATTTACTAATTGTTTCAACCATATGAACAGGAATCCGAATAGTTCTTGATTGATCAGCTAAAGCTCTAGTAATAGCTTGTCGAATCCACCAAGTAGCATAAGTAGAAAACTTGTATCCTTTATGATAATCAAATTTTTCAACTGCTTTAAAAAGGCCGATATTTCCTTCTTGAATTAAATCAAGCAAACTTAAATTACGGCTTCGTCCAATATATCTTTTAGCAATGCTAACTACTAGTCTTAAGTTAGCTTGAGTTAATTTTTGCCTAGCTTCTTCATTGTCTTGTTCAATAAGTTTAGCTAATTTAATTTCTTCTTGAGCATTTATTAGTGGAACTTGGCCAATTTCACGCAAATACATTTGAACATTATCAAATCCTTCTAATTTAATAGTTGTTTTACTTTTAAATTTTTCTTTGTTTTCTCCTAAAAATTCAACTGCTTCAATTATTTTTATATTATTATTTTTTAATTCTTCAAAAACATTTTCTAAACCTGAAATATCTTCTTCTATTCTTGGAATTAATTTAAGTATTTCTGATTCTGTGATAAATCCTCGTTCTCTTCCTCGAGCAATTAACTTTTCTATTTTTTCCGGAGTAATTAATTCTTTGCGTCGTCGGGTTATTTTTTTAACAGCCTTTTTTCTAGTAATTTTAGGAGATCGACTAACTTTTTTTCTTGTTATTTTTTTCTTAGGATTAGTTTTAAGTTTTATTTTTGAAATAGTTTTTTTAGGCATACCCTGTAGAAGAATTTTGAACTAATTTTTCTTTTAGAAAAATTAATTACAAAACTATTCAAAATTAATTATTATTTATATATTACTTATTATTACCCCATTCTTATTAATATTCAAAATTTCTCTACAGGGCATATAATTATATTATTATTATTTGTTTTGATAATTTATTAAAATCTTGAGTTAATTTTTTAAGAGAAATTTTATCTTTTTTATTTTCAGCTTCTTTAATAGATAAATTTAATTGATTTAATTTTTTTTGAAGATAACGTTTTTTTAATTGAGCAAAACAGAATTCTATTTCTTTTTTTGGCTTAAATTCATCAACTAAATTTCTTTGAGTTTCAATTTTGAAAATTAAATGGTCTATTTGTTTTTCTAATTGAGGAGATAAATCTTTTTTAGTACTTTTTATATCTTTATTTTTTTTTAATGACTTATATATTTTTTCTAAATCTGGATTGTTGAAAATATTTTGCGGTTTTTTCTTTTGTCTTCTAAAAATACTTGGATAGGATAAAATGAGGCCGATGGTATATTCTTCAAGACATTCCTTATTATCCTTTTTGTCTTCTAAATAATCTAATGGTCTATTAATAATAGGTTCTTTAATTTTTTTCAATTCTTCCATTAAAATACTTTCTGATACTTTTATGCGTTGAGCTAATTCCTGCAGCCAATGAGCTTGTTCAACTTTATTAGGAATCTTTCTTATTACTGGTAAAAATTCCTGACTAATTATTTTTTTACCTTCGCCTGTAAAAGGATCATTTTTAACAAAAATACTTTCTAAATAGAATTCAACAAATCCTTTGGCTTGATTAACTGCATTTGACCAAGCTGAAACATTTTTTTGTAAGCAATCTGCTGGATCTTGATTATTAGGTAAATTAATTACTTTAACATTAAGGCCGGATTGAATAGCCAAATCAATGCCTCTTTTAGTTGCTATTTCACCAGCTAAATCCATATCAAAAGCCATGGCTAAGTTTTGAGTATATCGTTTAATAATTTTTAATTGATGTTCTGTTAAAGCAGTACCTGAGCTAGCTATAATATTATTAAATCCTTCTTGATGCGACATTAAAACATCGGTTTGTCCTTCTACTAAAATACAAAGGTTCTTTTTTCTAATATCTAATTTAGCTTTATCTAATCCATACAAAACTTGGCTTTTATCATAAATTAAAGTATTAGGAGTATTAATGTATTTTCCCATACGTTCATCTGGATTATTAGGATTTTCCCGGCCAGTAAAACCAATTACTGCTTCATTAATATTTTTAATTGGAAAAATGATGCGATCTCTAAATCTGTCATAATATCCTCTTTTAGATTTTCCAGTCTCGCTTTTAACTATTAATCCTGTTTTCATAATCTCTTCATCAGAATATCCGCGACCATTCAAAAAATCTAAAAGCCCTTGCCAATGATTAGGAGCATAGCCAACTTCCCAATCTTTAATTGTTTTTAATTTTAATCCCCGGCTAAATAAATATTTTTGAATATCTTTTCCTGCTTTACTTTCTAATTGTTTAATAAAGAAACGATTAGTTAAGTCACAGATTTCATAAAGTCGGGTTCTTTCAGTTTTCCATTGAGCAGCTAATTTAGGATTTACTTTGTTTAATTCTACACCTGCTCTTTGAGCTAAGGTTCGCAAAGCATCGCCAAACTCCACGCCTTCTATTTCCATAATAAAATCAAAAATACTTCCTCCCCGATTGCATCCAAAACAACGCCAAAGCTGTTTTTCTGGAGAAACCATAAAAGAAGGTGTTTTTTCTGAATGAAAAGGACAAGGCGCTTTGTAATTGCGTCCTGATTTTTGGAGTTTAATGTATCCTCCGATTACATCAATAATATCAAGTTTAGATTTTATTTCTTCTATTGGAGAGTTAATCATATTTTTGATATTTGATATTTGTCAAAATTTCCAAGTTCTATAAGCTCTGATAAAAAAGAATATTAGCAGAAGCAAAGCAATAAGTAAAAAGATCCAATTAATTATCTGATTGCGATAAAGAAACGGTTTTTCAATTATTCCTTTAGGCCAAGCAACCATAATAGTTAAAAATTCTCCAGGCTCAATATTATATCCCCAAAAACGGATTGTTTTATCATCAATAATCTCAAAATTACTGCTTTGATTAATAATTTTTGCTTCATCTGGCAAATAAACTATTATATTAGCTTCAACCACTGGAACAGTTCTGTCTTCAAAAATAGCGTTCCAATAAAGCTCGTCATAATCGTCAAAAAATCCTAATCCCCCATGAACCTTGTATTTAATAGCCCATGACATATTTTCATGCCCAAAATTCTTTCTGGGAAAATTCCATTGAATGAACATGCCAGCGTCCATTTTTATAGAAAGTCCTATACTCATCTTCATTCAATTTCCTACCTTGATTATTAAAAACTTCAATATTAGAAATATGATCTAATCCTTTCAATTCAATATCGCGGTAAAAATATTCAAAACTACCAAGTAAATTATATGTTTGTTTTTCAATGACATCAAAAGTGCTATCTGGATTAACAGTAATATCTACATTAATTAATTGATAGAAATATATTTTATCTGATTCAGCTTTAACAAA
>JAHJUH010000105.1 GCA_018829245.1 Patescibacteria group bacterium
GAATCATTTAAAATCAAAAGTTAATTTTGCTGAAATTTTAGAAAGATTACTTCCAGTTTCGGATAAGAATTTAACCCTTTCTTATAAAGTTAAAAGATATGCTCATAGTTTTACCTTAAACGCTCTGTACCGTGATTTTTTAAATATTGGTGGATATATTAAAGGAATTGAAAAGATGTTTAGATTTAAGGTTGAATCGGGAGAATTATTCGGATTCGCTCAAGAATTTTTAAATAAATATCAAGGTAAAAAATATTTAGAAAGAATTAATGTTTTATTTTTAAAATACTATCTACAAGATGATATTTTATTTAAAGTTGATAGGGCTGGTATGTATAATAGTTTAGAGGTCCGGGCTCCTTTTTTGGATTTTCAATTAGCTGATTTTATTAACTCTATTCCTCTAAGTTATAAATTAAAAGGATTAGAAACAAAACATATTTTTAAAGAGTTAATGAAAGATAAGTTGCCTAAAAATATTGTTTATCGTCAGAAAAAAGGATTTGGTATTCCTTTAGCTTCTTGGCTTAAAAAGGATTTAAAGGATTATATGATGGAAATTCTTAGTCAAACAGAAATAAATAAAATAGGATTATTTGATTATAATTTTGTTGAGGAAAAAATAAGAGAACATTTGGAAAATAAAAGAGATAATAGAAAAATATTGTGGAATTTAATTGTTTTCCAAAATTGGGCTAAAAAATATTTATGAAAACAAAAGAAGATTTTGAAAATTGGAATGAAGAAATGGCTAAGAAATATAACCCTGACAAATATCATCAGAGTCCTAATTTAATTGTTAGATTTATTGAAAATAAAAGGGTTTTAAAAATTATTGAATATTTAAATCTTAAAGATAATGATAAAATTATTGAAATTGGATGTGGTGCTGGGAATCTTATGCAGAAAATTAAGGTCGGTCAAGAATTATGGGGAATAGATATATCTGATTTTATGCTTAAGTTATCTAGACAAAGAAAATATTATTTGCCAGTAGAGTTAATTAAGGCTAATGTCGAGAATTTACCGAAGAAAGTTACAGAAAAAAAGTTTGATAAAATTTATTGCAGTGAGGTTTTAGAACATGTTAAAAATCCTGCCAACGTTTTGAAAGAAATTAAAAAAATATCTAAAGGTGATAGTATTATTGTTATTTCAGTGCCTAATGAAAAATTAATTAATCAAATCAAAATTTTTTTACAGAAAATAAAAATATTTAATTTTCTTTTTCCGAGTATATCTAAAAAAATGGATGATGAATGGCATTTGCATTCTTTTGATTTAAAAAAGATTAAAAGCTTAATTTTTAATGATTATACAATAGAAAAAGTGAATGGTATTCCTTATAATTGGCTACCAATAAGATATGTAATTAAATTAAAATTAAAAATTAATGATTAAAGAAAAAATATTTAAAAATTTAGTTTGTTTAGATTGTCATAAAAAACTTAATTTAGATAATAAAAAATTGGTTTGTTCTGATTGTGGTAAGATTTATCAAATAATAGGGAATAAGCCATATATTTTGGATAACAAAGTAAAAATTTTAAACCAAGAAAATAATGATGTTATAATTAACAAATTAAAGATTTTATTTAAAAAATATCCAAGAATTTTTTCTTTTTTGTATTATACTTTCGGCGCTTCTTTTATGGGTAAAAGCGCTAAAAAAGCAATTAAAAATATTGAATCTGATAAATTAATAATTAATTTAGGTTCTGGGATAAAGAAAATAAATGATAGAGTGGTGAATATAGATTTTTATCCTTTTGATAATGTCGATATAGTTTCTGATATTTCTCGTTTGCCTTTTAATAATAATTCAGTTGATGCTGTAATTAATGAATTTGTTTTAGAACATGTTAAAAATCCTAAAAGTATTGTTAAGGAAATTCATAGAATTTTAAAGCCAAATGGATTACTTTATTTAGCAGTGCCTTTTGTGGCTAGCTTTCATTCTTCTCCAAATGATTATTATCGTTGGTCAAAACAGGGAATAAGAGAGCTTTTAAAAGATTTTAAAGAAGAAGAAATTGGAATTAGATGTGGTCCAACTTCGGCCATGCTTTCAGTTTTTAATGAATGGTTGGCTATCGTTTTAAGTTTTGGCTTTAGGTATCTCCATCAAATTTTATTAATAATATTTACAATTATAACTAGTCCTCTTAAGATTATTGATTATTTAATATATAAATTTCCCAGTTCTCAGAATATTGTTTACGGATTTTATTATATTGGTAAAAAGAAATAAATATGAATATAGCTTTATTAACCCCGCCTTATGATATTATGAAGAAGGGGTATGGTTCTAAAAGAAGGGTAAGGGGTGGTTTATTCCCGCCTCTTGGTTTGGCTTGTTTAGCTAGCCCATTAATTAAAGATGGTCATAAAGTAAAAATCATTGATGCTTCTTCTTTGGAATATACTAATAAGAACATAGGTGATATCTTATTAAAGTTTAAAGCAGATATAATCGGAATATCTTCTGTAACATCATCAGCCGATGAGTCATATTCTTTAGCTAACTATTTGAAATCGAAATTTAAAAAAATTCCTATTATATATGGCGGTCCGCATACTAGTTGTTTTCCAGAAATGATATTTGATAATATAAAAGATCTGGATTTATTAGTTTATGGCGAAGGAGAGGTTGTATTTAAAGAAATTGTAGATTTTTATAAGAAAAATAATAAATTACCTAAAGGACTTTCAGGAACTTGGAATAAAAATAATGGTGAATGGGTGAAGAATAAACCTGCCAAGCCAATATTAAATTTGGATGAGTTATTATTTCCTGCTTATGAATTATTTGATTATAAAACAGCATATAAGCCCTTACCTCTTCAATACAAAAAACTACCAGTTGCTAACATGATAACTTCACGAGGTTGTCCTTATGGAAAGTGTACTTTTTGTTATCAGGCCGGACGGGCATCGCAATTATATCGTCGACATAGTCCGGGAAGAGTAGTAAAAGAGATTAAATTTTTAATAAACAAATTAGGAGTTCAAGAAATTGCTTTTTGGGACGATAATTTTTTAATTAGTGAAAATTGGATTTTTAGATTTTGTGATTTATTGGATAAGGAAAAGTTAAAAATACCTTGGAGCGTAGTCGCTAGAGTGGACACAATTAGTAAGGAAATGCTTGAAAGATCAGTTGAGTCAGGTTTGTGGAATGTATTTTTTGGAATTGAAACTGGGAATCAGGATTTATTAGATAGAATTAAAAAAAATATAACATTAGATCAAGTTCGGCAGGCTATTAAATGGTCAAACGAATTAGGAATCGATACTCGTGGTTCTTTTATGTTGGCTTTGCCTGGCGAAACTCCAGAGAAAGCAATGAAAACAATCAAATTTGCCTGTGATATTGATGTGACTTATGCTCAATTTTTACCAACGCATCCTGATTGGGGAACAGAATTGTATGATGA
>JAHJUH010000021.1 GCA_018829245.1 Patescibacteria group bacterium
AAGAAGAAAGGTTTGATTGACAAACCTTTTTTTCTTTGTTAAAATAAACAAATTAATTATTAATGAACCTTGTAGAGAAATTTTGAAATAAATTTAAACAAAGTTTAAATTTAAACAAAAAATATTCACCCCGTAGTAGAAATTTGATATAAATTTAAATAAAAATAATCAAATTTTCACTACAGGGTTCAAAATTCTTCTACATGGTAAACATAAAGATTCACATTAATTATTCTCTTAATGAAAACAAATATAAAATCAGATAATAATAATGGAATTGAAATGAATTTTACCTATGGACAATTTAATTTTTACTATTGGAACTATTGTCAGCACTTTAATAGTTGGCTCAATTCTGGGTTACTATGCTCGACAAACCATTGCTAAAAAACAAGCTGGCACTATTGAAGCCAAGCTAAACAAATTAGTTAGCGAAGCTAAAACTGAAGCCAAAGAAACATTAATCAAAGCCAAAGAAAAAGCAAATAAAGTTCTTGAAGAAATCAAAACCCAAGAAAAAGACAGGCAAAAACAATTAACCCGAATGGAAGAACGACTCCTGAAAAAAGAACAAACTATTGACCAAAGAGACAGTCAATTAGAAAAAGATTATTCTGAGCTTAAAACTAAAGTTAGTAAAATCAAAAAAATAAAAGAGGAAATAACTGGAATATATCAAGAGAAACTAAAAGAATTAGAAAAAATATCTCAACTTTCTCAAGAACAGGCTAAGATAGAGCTTTTAGCTGAAGTTGAAAAAGAACATCAGCAAGTTCTATTAGAACGAATAAAAAAATTATCAGCTGATGGAAAAGAAGAGTTAAATAAAAAAGCTCAAAAAATTATTGCTTTGGCCATGCAGCGCTATAGTGCTTCTCAAGCTAGTGAAATAACTTCAACATCTGTTAGCTTGCCTAGCGATGATTTAAAAGGAAGAATTATTGGCAAAGAAGGCCGAAATATTAAAGCCCTGGAAAAACTAACCGGGGTTGAAATTTTAGTTGATGATACGCCAGGAGCAATCATTATTTCTGGATTTGATCCTATTCGCAGACAAATTGCTAAAATAACTTTGGAAAAATTGCTTTTAGATGGCAGAATTCAACCAGCTAGAATTGAAGAAACATTTGAAAAAGCCAAAGAAGAAATATCTGAAAAAATCATGGAAGCAGGCGAAGCAGCTGTTTATGATGTTGGTATAGTTGGACTTAATCCTCAACTAACCAAAGCCTTAGGACGGCTTCGTTTTCGCACCAGCTATGGACAAAACGTTCTCTTGCATTCAGTAGAAGTGGCTCATTTATCTGGAGCTATTGCTTCAGAATTGGGAATCAATGTTGATATAGCTAAAAAGGCTGGCCTTTTACATGACATTGGCAAAGCAGTTGATCATGAAGTCCAAGGCTCTCATGTAGAAATAGGAAGAAAAATCCTTAAGAAATTTGATATTGATGAAAAAGTAATTGAAGCTATGCAAGCTCATCATGAAGAATATCCTTATGAAAGCTTAGAATCAATTGTTGTTCAAGTAGCTGATGCTATTTCCGGATCCAGGCCCGGAGCAAGAAAAGATACATTAGAAGCATATCTAAAACGATTAGAAGAATTAGAAAACATAGCTAATTCTTTTAGCGGAATAGAAAAATCTTATGCTATTCAAGCTGGCAGAGAAATTCGCGTTTTTGTCAAGCCAGAACAAATAGATGATTTAGCTGCCCATAAATTAGCTAAAAATATTGCTGATCAAATTCATCAGGAATTAAAATACCCTGGAGAAATTAAAGTTAATGTAATTAGAGAAACTAGAGCTATTGAATACGCTCATTAAAAAATTTAATTTTAATCAAGATGTCATTCTGAGTCAGCAGACGAAGAATCTTTATTTTAAAGAATCAGATCCTTCGCTTGCTAGCTCAGGATGACAAGAAAATGAAAATACTATTCTTTGGAGATATTGTTGGTCAGCCTGGCCGTGAAGCAATTAAAAAAATTATTCCTCAATGGAAAAAGAAATACCAGCCCGACTTAATTATTGCCAATGGAGAAAATATTGCCCATGGTTCAGGAATTACTGTTAAAACCTTAAATGAAATATTATCAGCTGGCGTAGATTTAGTTACTTCTGGCGATCATACCTGGAAACAAAAAGAAATTAATATTCTTTTAGAAAACAAGGAAACACCATTAATTAGGCCAGCTAATTTTCCACCTAATCTACCGGGCAAAGGATATCGCTTGATTGAA
>JAHJUH010000001.1 GCA_018829245.1 Patescibacteria group bacterium
AACTTTATGTTTTAATGGTTCATAAGGATCATCCTGTTTATTTATTCTTTGTAAAATAACTTCTTTATTTAAATCAAGTAAATCAGATAATTTATTAACCATTTCATCTTTTTCTTGTTCAATAATTTTATTAGGAATAAGATATACTTGTTGAAATTCCTTATTAATAGCTAGGGGATAATGAACTTCATCTCCATTTCTTCTGCTTAATGATAAATCTTGTAGAAATATTTCACCTCGTTCAGGAAAAAGCGTTTTATGAAGCTGATGTTGATCTTGAGCTAAAACACTATAATAATCATATTGTAAAATCTGGAGAGAAAACAAGCGGGCTAAAACCCCGCCACCTACCAAAAAGATAATAATTAATAATAAATAGATGCGCCAGTGTTTCATATTACTCTTTCATAGCCATTTCTTTTTCTGTATTTAAATAAACTACTTGTCCTGATTCAATCATTCCTAATGATTGAACTATTTCTTCTAAATTAACAGGTGATTGCCATTGGGCAATTTCCATTTCAATATTTTGATTTTCTGTTTGGAGTTTCTTAAGATATTCTTTTTGTTCTCTAATTTCATAACTACAACTAACCAAACTATTAGTTTGGATTAAATACAAAAACCCAAAAGATAAAACAGCTAAAATAATTAGAATATTTAAAATAGCTAAGCCGCGGTTACGGTTAAATCTTTGACGTTTTTTAGATTTTATGTAAGAAGTCATAGTATATATAAAAGTTTAATGTTTTAACTTCGCGAATTTAAGGTCTGACCTTCCTGCCTAAGTTCTTTGCGTCTAACAAATATTTAAATATTATTTTGTTATTTGAAAAGTCAGACCTTGAATCAGCGAAGTTTTTCAATTGCTCTAAGCTTAGCGCTTCTACTTCGAGAATTTAATTCTATTTCATTTTGACTAGCCATAATTGGCTTTTTAGTTAAAATATTTACATATCCATCTTTAGCTGCTTGACGAAAGAAATGCTTAACAATTCTATCTTCTAAAGAGTGAAAAGAAATTACTACTAACCTACCATTTACTTCTAAAGCTTCTAAAGCTTGCGGTAAAACCTTTTCCAAGTTATCTAATTCATTATTAACAGCTATTCTTAAGGCTTGAAATATCTTTGTAGCAAAATGAATCCGCCTATGCCTATATTTACCAGGAACTGCTTGTTTAATAATTTCTACTAATTGATTAGTTGTTTTAATTAGCTCAATCTTTCTTTTTTGACAAATCAATCTAGCAATTGAACGAGCATATCTTTCTTCCCCATATTCTTTAAATATTTCCATTAATTCATTTTCTGTCCATTGATTAACTATTTCTTCAGCTGTTAATTCTTTTCCAGAATAATTCATTATTAATGGCTCATTTTTTTGAAAAGAAAATCCTTTTTTACTTTTTTCAAAATGCCAGGATGATATTCCTAAATCAAGCAAGATCCCATTAATTAAAGTAAATTTATTCTCTGCTGCTATTTTCTTTAAATTAATAAAATTTCCTTGAGCTAAGACTAATCTTTGATTAGCTTGATCAGAAACCTTTTCTTTTAAAATTTCTAAAACTTTATTTTCTGAATCAATTCCTAAAACTTTTCCATCTGGTTTGTTTTTTTCTAAGATTGGTAAAGTATGTCCACCAAATCCAATGGTGCAATCAATGAAATTTTTCCCAGGAGATGGATTAAGATATTCTAAAACTTCATTTAAAAGTACTGGTTGATGCATAATTCATAATTAAAGACCTAACTCTCCTAATTTAGCTGCTAAATCGCCAACTTCATTTTCAGCTTGTTTCTTATATAACTCCCACTTTTCTTCAGACCATATTTCTAAACGAGTATAAAGACCAATAACAACTGCATTCTTTTTTAAGAAAGCATAATTTTTAAGATAATCTGGAATAAGAATTCTACCTAATCTATCAAATTTAACTGGCATAGCTCCTGCTAACATTACCCTGGCAAAACTTCGCGCTTCAACTTGACTGGATGGTAATTGACCTAACTTTTTAGCCATATTTTCCCATTCCTTTGATGAATAAAGAACCAAACAATTATCAATACCACGAGTAATAACCGCCCCTTGGCTAAAAACGCGCCTAAACTTAGCTGGAATAGCTAATCTTTTTTTAATATCAATTATATGTTTGTATTCACCTATTAACATAGTTTTCCACAGTTTTGTCTATTTATCCCCACCTTTATCCACAGTTGTCTACTGCATTTCCATTGTATGTCACTTTATGCTTTGTGTCAAACACTTTAAATTTAAAGATTTTAAACATTAGATAAAATAAAAATGGCTTGTTTAAGCCATAATTATAAATCTACCCTTTTTTCTTTCCACAGATTATCCCCAATATTGTTTTTTTAGGATAATATAATAAGAATAGCTGCTATAGAAACAATAAGTATTGCTGGAATTCCCTGTGAAAAAGAAAGATATTTCCAATAATGAATTTTATGATGAAAATTAGATAAAAATTTCAATTTTTTAACTTTGAAATTATTATAAATAAATTCTAAACAATCAGGCAAAAGAGTAGAGCTTATTGCAATTAAAATAATTATTTTATTAGGCAAATCCCAAATTAAAAAAAGAACTATAATAGTTCCGATAATAAAATCTAAAAATATCTTTAAAAAGTGCTCTTTTTTATCAATCTTTATTTCAGTTAAATAATCCCAATGAGGCAGAAAATCAAGTAAATAATGACTAAACAAACCTAAGAAAAAAACTATCCATGGATTAGATACTTTAACGCCAATCGCTACTCCAACAAACATATGAGGAGTAATAAACATCCTATATTCTTAATTTGTTAATTAGTTTTTCATGAGGTTTTTCAAGAACATCCCGAATAAACCTATCAAACATATCATGACGATATTTAAAATCTTTTGTAGATAAAACAACGTAATCAATCTCTTTACCTATTTCTGCTTCTAAGTCTTTAAAAAAAGAAGTAAGCTTACTATTCTTAATGCCATCACCAACTATTAAGAGATCTACTCTGGCGATATCAGTATTCATAAAGACACCAGAAAGAACAGCTAAATTAATTTTCCCTAATCCCCTTATTCGTTTTAATATTTTCTTCTTTGAAGCAGGACTAGATTTTAAAACTAAAGTTCTTAATTCTTTATAAAAGTCAAAGGCAGAATTTACAGCGTATTCCTTTTTTTTAGATTTTATTCTGCTTTTAATAAGTTTAATACTCTCTAATCTTATTATTTGACAACGACAAGCAGATAAATCGCTTTTAGTTCTTTTCCTTGCTTTTGATAAAGTAAAAAATTGATCTGGATTCCTTAAAAACAGTTTAAGTAATTTTACTTTAACTGGTGAATCAAAAAGTTTTTCTAAGATTTCTTTAGACATAGTTTTTATTATTTGAGCTCAACAGATGCTCCTACTGCTTCTAATTTCTTTTTCATTTCTTCTGCTTCTTCTTTCTTAACTCCCTGTTTAATTACTTTAGGAGCTCCATCAACTAAATCTTTAGCCTCTTTAAGGCCTAAATTAGTAATATCTTTAACTACTTTAATAACTGCTATTTTTTGCTCACCAAATCCTTTAAGCTCTATATCAAAGATGCTTTTTTCAGCAGCTTTTTCTCCTTCATCTGAAGCATCAGCTGCTGGAGCAGCTGCCATTGGCATAGCACTAACGCCAAACTTTTCTTCTAAAACTTTGACTAATTCTGCTAAATCTAAAACACTTAGTTCTTCAATTTGTTTAACTAAGTCCTTAAATTTAGCTGGAACTTCAACTTTTTTTTCTTTTTTTTCTTTTTTAGGAGAATCCTCTTTTTTTACTTCGGTCATAAAATTTTTCTTTATAACTTATTACTTGTAGCTTATATTATTTTAACTTAAGTTACAAGTTATGAATTACAAGATTTTAATATATAAACTAATTTTCTTAAATTGCCTTGCAAGGCATTATTTAAACCATATATTGGAGCTGAAATACTATTAATTAATTTAGTTAATAATTCTTTCTTAGTTGGCAGCTTGGCTAAGCTTATGACTGCTTCATTTTCTAAATATTCTGATTGAATCAAACCAGTCATAATTTTCAAATCTTTATTCTTTTTAGAAAAATCATAAAGAATCTTAGCTGGCAAAACTTCGTCTTCGTATCCAAAAACTAAACCTACTTGACCTGGCAAATCTCTAATTTTAAGATTTTTAAAAGCAGCTTCTGTTGAAGCGGCTTTTTTCAAAGCTAAATCAATTAAGCTTTTTTTAACTACAGTGCAATCTATATTTTCTTCTCTTAGCTTTTCACGCAATTCTTGAAACTGATTAACTTTTAATCCTGTATAATCAAAGAAAATAACTGACTTTTGGCGAGACAGCTTATCAATTAAATCCTTAACTATTTCTTTTTTCTTTTCTTTAGTGATCATACCCTGTAGAAGAATTTTGACATTTAAATTAATTATGTTAATTAATAATTCAAAACTCTTTTTATTTACTTAATTATTCTTAATACCCTGTTTTATTATTCGCCTTTGGCGAATGAGTCAAAATTTCTCTACAGGGCATAATATAAAAATCTATGGATTAACCATAGACAAAAAATGCTTTGCCTCAATAGGATTTACCCGTATCAGTACCTATTGTCTATGGCTATATATACATACATCTTATTTTATTTCTAAAGGATTGTCAACCTTAATTCAAATACTTAGCTTTATTTTCCTTATGCTCTTCAAAGGTTTTACTAAAAACTGTTTCTCCGTCTGGCTTTGATAAAAAGAAATTATAATCGCTCTTCTTATAATAAACTGCTGCTCTTATTGCTAAAAGGCCAGGATTAGAAATTGGGCCAGGCGGCAAACCAATATTTTGATAAGTATTGTAAGGTGAATTAATTTCAGTATCTTCAATAGAATAAATCCATTTATCTACTTTTAAAACATAGGCAATGGTAGCGCAGGACTGCAAAGGATAATTAGTAGCTATTCTTTTCCAAAAAATACCAGCTACTATTTGACGATCTTCATAAAGCGGAACTTCCTTTTCCAATAAACTAGCCATGATAATAATTTGATCAATTGTTTTTCCTTGTTTAGCTATTTCTTGTTTTAATTCTTCATCTAATTTTACATTAAAATTTTCTCTTATAATTTCAATAATTTCTTCTAATTCTGTATCTTTGTTAAATTTATAAGTATCAGGAAATAAATAACCTTCTAATTCAGATTGTTTTGCTAATTCGCCTAATTCAATCAATCCTGCATTAGCTAATCGCGCATCAATTTGTTTTAGGGTAAAACCCTCAGGAATAGTTATTAATACTTCCAAAGGAATAATTTCCCCCTTAACTATCTTCTGGGCTATTTGAAAAACACTTGAAGAAGGATTTAATGAATACTCGCCTGCTTGTAATTGAGCTGCCCAGCCTTTATAGAAAATATAGGTCATAAACCAAGTCTTATTCCTAATCAAACCTGTTTCTTCTAAATTAGCAGCAATTTCCTTTAAGCCTTGGCCAGATTCAATAATAAAAAAACTTTCTTGATCTTCTTGAACTAAAGGAGTTTTAACTTGATAATAGGCAAAAAAAACTATTCCGATTAAAAACAAAATCAAAAATATAATTCTTAAACAAAAGATTATAAATTTTTTTCTATTAATTATTTCCATAGTTTATTCACTAATTAATGGCACAAAAACAAATCCTGGATATTCTTTTTCTTTAAAATTCCCGACGTTTTTTGAGTCGGGATCCCGACCTTGCGTCGGGGCTTTTTCTTTTGTTAATAACCAAATACTATTTTCAACCGGTATTACTAATCTTCCACCAACTTTTAATTGTTTTTTCCAAGCTAAAGGTATTTCTCTGGCTGAAGCTGCTGCAATGATTTTATCAAAAGGAGCTTGTTCTTCTAATCCTTTTGAACCATCTCCACAAATAAATTCAACATTCTTAAATTTGTATTTAGAAACATTATCTTGTCCAAAATTCTTTAATTCTGGAACTATTTCTATAGCATGAACAAATCCTTGATCACCAACTATTTGACACAGCATTGCTGTTTGCCAGCCAGAACCAGAACCAATATCTAAAATTTTATCCCCTTTTTTTGGTTGAAGCAATTCTAACATAAAAGCTACGGTTAATGGCTGTGAAATTGTCTGGCCATAACCAATAGTCAAAGGAGCATTAAATTCATTAACAAATTCCTTCCCTTTTTCCCTTATTATCTCCTTAGGAACAAAATCAGCCCGTTTGATTTTCTTAAAGGCATTAATAATCAACGGGCTTTTTAAATACTTCTGTTCAATTAATTGGTTAATTAATTTTTTCATTAGAATTTCCTCTCTATTATATAATCTGCCAAATTTAAAAGAAATTCTTTTTCTTTTTGAGGCACTTTCATTTTTTTAATCAAGAAGCTAGCTTTTTTAACTAAACCCCAAGCTTTATTTTGACAATAATCTAGAGCTCTGCTTTCTGTTACTATTCTTCGTATTTCTTTAATATCCTTTTGATTTATTATTTTTTTACCCAAATATTCTTTAAATATCTTTTTATCTTTTGGCTTAGCTAAAGCCAAAGTTTTTAAAATTAAAAGATTGGGTTTACCCTCTTTTATATCTGAAGCAACTGGCTTGCCTAATTCTTTCTCAGAACCAAATAAATCTAAAATATCATCCCTAATTTGAAAAGCAATCCCCAAAGATAAGCCAATCTTTTCTAATTGGCTTAAAAACTTATTATTAGATCCAGCTAAAACTGCTCCGATTTTAAGTGGATTAGCAAAAGTATAATAAGCTGTTTTATTTTTTAAAATATTGAAAATTTCTTTTTCTGTTATTTTATTTGGCTTACTTTCTAAAAACATTTCCAACATTTGACCATGACAAGTATTAATATTTGTTTGATTTAAAATTTCCAAAGCTTTAATTTTGTTTTTTTCTAAAAAATTACTTTCAAGTATTGCCTGATAAGCTAAAGAAATAGTTATATCTCCACCAACAATAGCTAAAGAAATTCCTTTATGAAGATCATTAGTTTTGTTTTTATAAAAAGAATAAAGAGATTTTTTCCCTCGTCTTAATTCATCTCTATCAATAATATCATCATGAATCAAGAAATAATTATGGAGCAGTTCTATTGATAAAGATGCTTTTAAAATAGATTTCTTGTTTTTTCCTCCAGCTAAAGAATATCCAACATTAATTAAAATCGGTCTAATTCTTTTACCGCCCACTATATTACCCTGTTTTAAAATCCTAATAGTTTCGGCTGCCTGTTTAAAAATTAAAGAACTTTCCTTTATTTTCTTATTAAAAAACCTTTTCAGTTCAGAATTAATTTCCTTTTGATACTGTAAAAGATCCTTATAAAAATATTTAAATTTATCTTTATTCTTTTTCATTATTTTCCAAAACGTCTTTGCCTCCTAACAAAATCATTTATTGCTTTATTAAATTCTTTTTTATTAAAATCAGGATAAGTTGTATCAGTAAAGTATAACTGACTATTAGCACAATACCACATCATAAAACCAACACTATTATGAGGATCTCCTTTACTGCCAGTTCTAATTAAAAAATCTATTGGTGGCAAATGACCACTCCATAAATTCTTTTTTAAGGTTTTCTCGGTAATTTTTAAATTTTTATCCTTTCTCGCCTCTTTGGCAATATCTTTTATTGCTGCCAACATTTCATCTGTTCCGTTATAGCCAACTAAAAAATTAAGAAAATATTGATCATAATCTTTTGTTACTTTGATCAATTCCTTAATTACTTCAACGCCTTTTTTAGGCAAAATCTCCGACCAGCGACCAATAATATTAACCTTTACTCTGTTCTGATGAATTTCT
>JAHJUH010000106.1 GCA_018829245.1 Patescibacteria group bacterium
ATGAGTGCTGATTTGATTAAGGAATTAAGAAGATACAGGAATACAGAAGCAAGTTATGGTTTTGCTTTAATTTATCCAGGGACAGCTATGGAGATATTTGCTAAAGAACAAGGAATTTTAGATAAGAATTTCTCTTGGAATAGTCCTTATCGGGCAGAAAAATACCGGATTACCGGAGGAGATCCGAGCGTTCCATATATGGAGTGGCCTGGTATGGAAGTAGAAAAAGTTAAAGCTTTTATGGTTAAAAATACCACTAGTCGAAAAGACCTTCTTGAAAAGGGTTGGCGTAAGATAAAAAAGATTAAGGATTGGGATGAATTGAAAATTTTAATTAAAGCTGGATTAAATTATCTTAAATTATGAAGAAATTAATTTATATTGCCAATGTTCGAATACCAACTGAAAAAGCGCATGGGATTCAAATTATGAAAATGTGCCAGGCTTTTGCTGTCGCTGGACATGATTTAACTTTAGTTGTACCAAGACGAAAAAACGAGATTAAGAAAAGTATTTGGGAATATTATGACCAAGAGAAGAATTTTGGAATTGAATATTTGAAGATAACTGATTTTATGAAAATAGTTATTCCAAGAATATCTTTTTATCTTCAAAGCAGGAGTTTTTTAAAGTCAGTTTTATTTTATCTAAAAAATAAGAATTTAGATATTATTTATTCTAGAGATCTGTCAATTGTTAAATATCTTGATTTTGAGAATGTATTTTATGAGATGCATAGCTTGCCAAGAAGTTTTAATAAAAATGATTTAGAAAAAGTAAAGGGTGTTATTACTATTACTAAGGGATTAAAAAATGCTTTGATTAAAAAAGGAATACCAGAGGATAGAATTTTAGTTGCGCCGGACGGAGTTGATATAGAAAATTTTGATATAGATATTTCAAAAGAAGAAGTAAGAAAAAAGTTGGATTTGCCATTAAATAAAAAAATAGTTTTATATACAGGTCATCTATATGAATGGAAGGGTGCGCAAATATTAGCTGATGCATCAGAATTTTTAGATGAAAATATGATAGTGATATTTGTAGGCGGAACAGAAAAAGATGTTAAAGAATTTAGAAACAGAAATAGAAATAAGAATAATATATTAATTTTAGGAGATAAACCATATTCTGGAATTCCATATTATTTAAAAGCGGCTGATGTTTTGGTTTTACCTAATTCAGGGAAAACAGAGATTTCAAAAAATTGGACTTCGCCCATGAAAATGTTTGAATATATGGCTAGTAAAAAACCAATTATTGCTTCGGATTTACCTTCTATGAGAGAAATTTTGAATGAAAATAATGCTATTTTAGTAGAATCAGATAATTCTCAGAGCTTAGCTCAAGGTATTAGGCAGGCATTGAAAAATCAAGATTTTTCTAGTAAGATTTCATCACAAGCTTATCAAGATGTTCAGAAATATACATGGCAGAAACGAGTGAATAATATTTTAAAATTTATTAAATGACACCAGTAAATTTTTCATCAAGATCAGAAGATTATATATCTCAAAGAAAACAATATAAAAAAGGTGGTTCTGGACATTGGTATTGGGATTATCGTGACAAGAAAATAATTTTTTGTATAAAAGATGAACATATAATATTAGATATAGGTTGTGGCGAAGGGATAACTTTAGAGAAGTTAATTAAAAAATTTCCAAATAAAGATATAAAGGGAATTGATTATATTCAAGAAAATATTGAAATTTGCAAGAAATATGGACTGCCGGTTGAGTATGGTTCTGTTTATAATTTAAAAAAAGAAGATAATTCTATTGATTGTATTGTTTTTTTAGAAGTAATTGAACATCTTACGGATTATAAAAAGGCCTTGCAAGAAATTCACAGAGTTTTAAAACCCAATGGTTCTTTAATTTTAATTTTTCCAAATGATAGAATTTTTAAAATAGCTAGAATTTTAACTTCGAGATTTAAAGAAGCTTTTTATGATCCAGGACATATTAAACAATGGACGCCAAAAACTATTAAAAAAGAATTAAGAGAGAATGGTTTTAAAATATCAAAAATAAATAATTTGCCATTTTATTTTTGGCCTATTAGTTTTCATTGTTTAGTTGTAGCTAAAAAGAAGTAGTTTTATGGTGAAAAGAATCTTGTTTGTAAATGCAATTAATCCTTTTGTTGAGGTTGAACAGAG
>JAHJUH010000107.1 GCA_018829245.1 Patescibacteria group bacterium
ATTCTCTTTATATTTATCTGTACCGCCAAAAACCTCTAATAAAAATTTTCTTTGGGTAACTGATGGAAAATTCTTCTTTTCCAAATAATCAAGATGACTACTCCAGCGATAATTATCTAAAAACTTTTTTGCTTTCTTACAATCCTTTAAATCATTATTCCGCCATTCCGGAAATTTAAAATCCAAAGGATTAAAATGAATATAATAAGGAATATGGAAAAAATGAGCTTCTTTTTCAATAAGAACAGATTTATATTTTCCTTCAAAAAGTGCACCGCTTCTTTTGTGTTTTTCATTAAAATACTTTGCATACCCCATATTAAGCTTTTGCATAAATCTCGGAATACCATCTTCAATTCTTGAACTTAATAATAAATGATAATGATTTTGCATTAGGCAAAAAAGATGAATATTAACTAATAACTTTCTTGACTTCTTAATATATGGACATCCGATGTCAATATTAGATCTTTTAAAAAAATAAAAACGATTACTATCAACTCTTTCTTGATTATTAAACTCAAATAAATTATGAACAAAACGCAAATAATCTTTCTCGTTAAGAAAGATATCACGTTTATCAACACCTCTGTTTAAAATATGATAAAACTCCATTTTAATATATGGACATCCGATGTCAATAATTATTATATCAATATTTTACATTAGATACAGAAAAAAGTAAAATGAAAACCCGGCCTTAATTCAAAGGCCGGATTATCCAATTGGAAGATTAGGTGCAAAATTCTTCTTCTGAAATTTATCAGATTTCTTAGGTTCTTTTAAAAGATCCAAAAGAGGAATATTGTCTGGATTAGGAATTTTAGGTGGTTCTTTCTTATGATAATGACAGGAAAAACAATGTCCTCCTTTCAAATTAAGTTTTTTATACTCTCCTGTCTTATTATCAAGTTCAAACTGATACCCTATTCCATTCCTAAAAAATTTATAAGATTGGAGACTGAAAGATTTTTGATCTTACTTTTCTAATTGATGACTTTACATCTGGACTTATAACCGTAAAATAAAGTATGTTTGGTTTTTTAGAATCAGGATTTATTAAATAAACAACACTAGATTCATCAACTATCCATTCAGTCATTAATTCATTCGGATCTAGCTCTCCTTCCCAAGTAAATCCAGTTAACATTAAAAAAACAAACAAAACAACCAATAATCTTTTCTCCATCTCATCACCTCCTTTTTATTGAAAAAGTACTAACCCCCTACAAACCCACAAACCCCCTTATTTCGCTAATCGGAATAGTTTTAATTAATCCTTTGTAATCAACTAAATTCAAGCCAAGCACTTGACCTTTAATATTAATTAAAGGACTGCCATTAGCCAGAGAATTTTCTTCAGTTAAATTAATCTTTAATGTTTCTTCGCTAATACTTCTAATAACTCCTAAATTAACAAAGTAATTTAAGTTATTTTCTATTAATTCAACGCCAACTAGAACAATTCTCTGTCCTAAATAAGTTTCTTCCAAATTAGCTAAAGAAGCAACAGAAAGATTAACTTCCTCTATTTTAAGCAAAGCTAAATTACTTTTTAAATCTATTTTAACCACTTGAGCAGTTAAATAATTACCATTTCTAAAAACAAGATATTCAGTAGCCCAGGCTGGAACTAAATCAGCTGCCGTAACAATTAATCCATCACTAGTCATAATAAAGCCGGTTCCTTGCTTAATCAATCCTTTATTCTGATATGACTGAATTGCTACTAAACTAGGATTAATCTTATCAATAGCACCTTCTATGGCTATATTTTCAGTGATGATGATTTTTTCAGTAGGATTAATAATTGTGGTGCCATTCATAGCATGCTCAATAAAGCTTATTTTAGAGAAAAAAGGAATGGTTGATAAGTAAGGAAGAAGAAATTGATCAGCTAAAATACCCCCTGCTCCGCCAATAATTAAAATTAAAAAAAGAGTTAAAATTTTTTCTTTTGATTTAAACATATTTTACCAATTTAATTCTACTTTTCGCGTAGTATTTCTAAATTCACCTGTAGATTCAATCTTATTTGAACCATTATAAGTGACAGTATATTTAGCATTACTATCAAAGTCAAGAGGAATATCCGTAAAATTGCAAACATCTGATCCTTTTCTTGCCTCATACAAACATCTTTCTGCTCCAGATTCAGCTGCATAAAAAGCAACTGTTGAATCACCCATCTGTCTAGACATTTTTATCTGTTGAAGCATTAAAGCGGAAATTCCAAAAGCAATAACTGATATTATGCTTAAAATCAAAGTTGCTAAAAGTATTGAGATAACTCCTTTTTGAGAAATATTATTATTTAATTTTATTCTAGTTATTATCATAACTATCATAATCTAGAAGAAATTGTGCTTTGTAAATTAATTTCTGCTTTTTGCTCTATTTTACTTTTAGTTGAATCCACTTTCATAACAATAGTTACAATTACCTGATAAGGGAAAGTGTCTTTAGTGATATAGAAACTTCCAGTTAATTCAATATTATCAGGACTAACCACTTGTCCATTGCGCAAAAGACGCTTATTGCTATTATCAAACTGATAATCAAAAGTTTCACTATTAGCATTAGTGATATTTAAAACTGTTACTCCACTGCCTGAATCTGAATTAATTAAACTCATTCTAATTTCTTTATTCATTGATTCTAAAATATATCGACTGACTTCTTGAGAATTTTGCAAGGCAAAGCTTTTTCGCTGGGCTTTAATAATTGAAAAAGTAATTGAAGTCATACTCACAATAATTATACTAAAAACAGCCAAAGCAACAATCATTTCCATCATAGTAAAACCAGCATCATTAGATAATATTTTTTTAATATTTTCTTTAAATTTCATAAATTTAATTATCTCCAATCCCATAATCTATCTTCTACAGTTAAATAATGCCATTGTCCTTTAGTCTGCCATTTAATTTCAACAACTATTTTTGCCTCATTGTTAGAAATTTTAGTCAAAGATACCTTACGATAAAATGGACTATTATTTCCAGAATCATATTGATAAAGACCATTACTAGGATCAAACCTTAAAGACGTTTCAAGAAAAGGAATTAATATAGAACTATTATATTGAATAATATAATCTCCATTAGAAACTCCAGTATGCCAAATAGTCCAATCTGTATCAGCCCGTATATTTCTAACAACCTCTATGCCTTCCTGAGCTAAGCCAGAAGCAATTAATCTCATTTTACTCAAGGAAGATCCTTTAATAGTTGTACTAGCCAAGCCTAAAATACCAACCATGCCAACTGTGATAATAAAAAAGGCAGCAATTACTCCTAAAAGACTAAAGCCAGATTCATTTTTCTTAATAATATTACTCATTTATTTGAATTAAACCAGCTGTGGTTACAGTTATTGTTTTATTCAAAGAAGTATTTTCAATTTCTAAAACAATTGTTTCAACCTGACCAATACTAAAATTATTATTAATATATGTAATAGGATTTGGAGATTTAAAAAATATATCAAGCTTACTAGAAGGAGAAACTGAATTTATCTTTATCAAATTAGGCAAATTAACAGTTTTGATAATTGTATCATTTTGTGATTTATAGACAGAATCACCATTTTCATCAGCAAAAAGAATATAGAAATTATCATTATCTTCAGCATGAATCCCATATCCATGATAATTAGAAATATCAACCCCGCTCATAGCCATATTCTGAGCTTGGCGCAAATCAGAAACTAATTGCTGGGCAGATTGGGCAAGAACATATTTTCTTTGTCCACCACGATAACTGGCAAGAACCGAAGCAGTAAGCAGGGTAATAATAAAGATAGTTACCAATAACTCTATCATTGTAAAACCCGTTTGTTTATAAAAACAATTTCTTTTTAATCTCATTAATTTAATTATACCATTAAATCTTAAATAAAAAAATCCACAGGAATGTGGATGAATAAGGTCCGACCTGAAAAACCCTAACCTTAACAAACGAAATCTTATATCACTTTCATGTATTAAGTATTTTAGATGGAAAGGTTAGGGTTTTTCAGGTCGGACCTTGGCTTGACTACCAAGGAAGTATCTCTCTCCAATCAGGAAGCGTTATTCCAACTTCAAGATTTTTAGAATCTGGACAGCTATAACCATTAGCATCAGTTGTTTCTAGGCTAATATCTTTAGAACCACCAGAAACAAATTGCATAATTGGATTTTGTTCATTAGAAGTAGCTGGATTGCCATCTTGAAATATCCAAGACCAACCAGTACAAGAAACTGGATTATTACCAACGCCATAACAGATTGTTTGATCAACAAAAAGAATATTTTCTTCTTGGCTTGGATTTTCAGGAGTCCAATTAAAATCTACTAATGGATAAAGATGAGGTTTGGTAGTAAAAGAAGATCCACTTACCCAGCCAGAATTTGTTTCTTTGAAGTCATAAACCTTAACTCGCCAATAATAGGCAGTATTATAGCCAATCTGATCTGAACCAGGAGAAACAGCTATAGTTGCTGTTTGATTATTTGTAGTTGGACTAGGATTAGAAAGATTTATGTAATCTCTATTTATTTCTGGAGAGCTAAAATCACTATTATTATCTACCTGAAACTGAAATCTAGTTTGAGAATGCCCATCAAGATCAGAATAAATCCATGAAAAATAATGGGCTGGAGATGAACCGCAATAATATGCTGAATCACCGCCAGTAACATTTAAATTAGTAGCAGTAGGCGGCTGATTAACCACTCCCATGCTATTTACCCTATAACTACTTCCTCCTCCCTCAGCGCTATTTAAACTGATCCAGCCAACAACCATATCAGACCAAGCATAACCATGCCAATCTCCATTTGTATCAAAAGTAGCATTATAAAATTTAATCCAGCCATCCCAACCACCACCATTAGCCAAAACCCTCATCCAACCATTTAATTCTTTTGTACTATCATTATATTTAGCAATACACTCTCCGCCTGGACAAGGATCGCTAGAAGGCGGAACTCCAGTATTAGATCGATTAAAACTAATCCAACCAATATTTTCAGACCAAGCATAGCCAGATAAATATCCAGTAGTTTCATCAACATTAACTCCATAATTTACTAATCCTCCACCAGTAGAATTATTAAAACTTATCCAACCAATATTTTCAGACCAAGCATAACCAGATGTATTATGTTCTGCTCCAGCTTGAACTAAAAATACTAAAGCAAAAACTGCTATAATAGAAATGATTGAAAA
>JAHJUH010000108.1 GCA_018829245.1 Patescibacteria group bacterium
CCACCGCTTTTATGAATCAAGGCTGCATCTTTTACTGCTTGAAAAATTTCTTCCATTGAATCTCCAACTGGAACTACAAAACACGCGCTTAATTGCTGTAAAGCACCTCCGGCATTCATCAAAGTAGGTGAATTAGGAAGAAATTCTAAAGAAGACATCATTTGATAGAATTCTTTGCCAATACTAAAAAGCTCGTCATCAGAAATTGACGGATTAAAAAATGATTCAGCTGAAGCAATATTAGCAGCTACTCGCTGAAATAGCTGTTGAGGGGTTTCAATAATCTTTCTTTGTTCGTCTTTTCTTAAATACCTTGATTCAAGAACTCTTAAGGCATTAGGGGTAAGTCTAATTTTAGTATCTTGACTCAAAAGCCACCATTTAGCTTCGCGAATCTCTCTTCTTTTTTGACGATAAAGATTATAAGCTTCAGAAATCTCCTTATATCCCTCTTTAGCTAATATTTCAACAACTATATTCTGAATTTGTTCTACTCTAGGAACTTTATCTTTAAACCTTCTATTTAAAACTTTAGTTATTTTATCTGAAATTTTCTTAGCTAAATCCCTATTTTCTTTTCCTTTAGCTTGAAAGGATTTAAAAACTGCCTCAGTTATTTTAGACTGATTAAAATTAACAATTCTACCATCTCTTTTTTTAATTTTATTAAACCTTATTTCTATTTGAGGCATACCCTGTAGAAGAATTTTGAATATTAAAACTAATAAACATACTAATATCCAAAACCTTTTTTATTTACTTAATTATTATTAATACCCTGTTTTTCTTGTCGCTAAAGGCGATATTTCAAAATTTCTCTACGGGGCATAAAAAAATTTCTTTGTCTATTTACTAAGATTGTTTTAACAACTAAAAAAATACAATTAGTATTAGGACAAAGAACGTATTTCTATTTTACTCTAATTAAAAAAATGAGTCAAACTTAAATAAGTGGACAACCTTAAACAAAAAAACAACCATGCAGTACTGCAGGGTTATTTTTATAATCATTAAAATAAAATATTATTTCATCTTTCTTCGAATAAAAGCAGGAATATCCCATTCATCTTTTTCCTGATCTTCAACTACAACAGTTGCCTTAGGACTAAAAGTAGTAAATACTTGCTTTTTTTTATCTTTTTCTATAACCTTGTTAACTCGTGAAATATCCTGAATTCTTGTTTCGCCAGTTTTTCTCATTAATCCTTCATCAAAACCAGTTGCAATAACTGTTACTTTAATTTCTCCTTTTTTTAGTTTATCATCCATAACAGCTCCGAAAATAACTTTAGCTTCTGGATCAATTGATTCAGTAATAACTTTAGCTGCCTCATTAATTTCAGACATAGTTAAATCAGTACCACCACTAACATTAAATAAAACACCTTTGGCTCCATCAATAGAAACTTCTAAAAGTGGAGAATTAATAGCTGCTTTAGCTGCTTCAACTGCTCTATCTTCGCCAGTAGCGCGTCCAATACCCATTAAAGCAGATCCAGTATCTTGCATAATTGCCTTAACATCAGCAAAATCAACATTAACTATTCCAGGTGTAATTATTAAATCAGAAATGCCTTGAACTGCCTGTCGCAAAACATCATCAACTACTGAAAAAGCATTTAATAAAGATGTCTTGCGATCAATTACTGAAAGCAATCGATCATTAGGAATAGTAATTAAAGTATCAACACGATCTCTAAGCTGAGCTAATCCTTCATCTGCAATTCGAGCTCTTTGTTGTCCTTCAAAACCAAAGGGTTTGGTTACCACAGCTACTGTTAAAGCGCCTGAATCTTTAGCTGCTTCAGCAATAATTGGGCCAGCTCCTGATCCAGTTCCACCGCCTAATCCATAAGTAACAAAAACCATATCTGCTCCTTTAACCACCTCATGAATTTCATCACGATTTTCTTCAGCAGCCTGGCGACCTACTTCTGGATTCATGCCAGCTCCTAATCCCTTGGTCAAATTCTTGCCAATATGAACTTTTTCATTAACCTTAACATGATGAAGATCTTGCGCATCAGTATTAATAGCGACAAAGTCAACTCCATGAATTTTACAAGTTATCATTCTAGAAATACCCTTACCACCACTACCACCTACTCCAATCACTTTAATTTTAGCAAATGTTTCTACATCCGGTTTAATTTGAGCCATAATAAAATGTATTATTAGAAGTAACAACGAGGATCTTATCGACCCTCCTTTGATTACTTATAATAATATTTTAAGATTACTTTTTCATTAAATAAATTAACATAAAAGAAAAAATAATGCAAG
>JAHJUH010000109.1 GCA_018829245.1 Patescibacteria group bacterium
CTTCAATTTTTCTAATAATTCATTATTCATTTATGGCGATTTTTTCTAAGGACAGTCTTTTAAAATGATGTTCTCTGAGAAAGTTGAAGAGGCTTGTCCTTCAAAATGATGTCCCTTGAGCACAAGGGCGTCATTTTAAGGACGACGCCTCTGGGTTAATCCCACCCCTCCAAATCTTTTGTTTATTTTTCTGTAAGAGGTCGGACCTTCTTTTGTCGGACCTTTGTTAAGGTACGGACAAAATAAGGTCGGACCTCGCTGTAGATTTCTTAATTCAAAAACCCAACTGAGGTTAAAAATAATTTTTTATTTTCTATAATGTTTTTATTCTAAAATTTCTTCTAAAACTTCTGGGACTTCAGGAAATCCAAAACCAAAATGTCTTTTATCTTCATAAATTTTAAATTTAGCATTTAGTCCTTCAGCATTTTTCTCTCCTGATTTAAATGGGACCCAAGGGTCGTCTTTAGAGTGTAAGACCACAAAATTATCACAATGAGATTTTATCTTTTTAAAATTAAGTTTACCCTCACTATAAAATCCATTTTTATCTTCTTTTATTTTTTCTTTTTCAGCAGAAGGATTATTCGCTGCAACAAGAATCACTTTCATTACTTTTTTATCTTCGGGTAATTTTTCTAGCCATTTTAAGATTGCTAATCCTCCTCGTGAATGTCCAATTAAAATTGTATCTTTATCAGGTTTTGTCTTATTGATTTCCTCTAACCATTCTTTGAGTTTTGGAGTATCTGCATTTGGGAGTTTAGGTGTAATAAAATTGATTCCTTTTTCCTCTACTTGTTTTTTTAGCCAAGGATACCATTTCTGATCTGGATTTGTATTTTTCCCATGTATTAAAACAATTTTCATATTTTTATCCCCAAATCCCCTCCAAATCTTTTATTTAATCAAATCTAAATCTCCATTAATAATAATGGGCTTAACAGCTTCTATTTCTGATTTATAGTAAGGTATTTCTGGGATTGGATTCCATAAAAATATCTTTTGATTTAAAACATGAGCGAATCCTATTTCCATTAAAGTATTTCCGCCAATATAGTTCTTAATACCATGTTTATCAAAATTCAATACTAAAACAGCATCAGCTCCTTGCATAGCTAGCCAAAATTCCTTAATAGCATCAAGATTATTCTTTTGATCAATCTTAATTTTCTCTTTTTCTTCATCTGACTTCCCGATAAATGCATCATGAAGATCAGTTAAAAAAGCCTCATGATCTAATTTACAAAGTTGATCACGAACTTCAATCATTTTTTCAGTAAATTGCATTGAACCTATTATTCCTATTTTCATATTTTTATTTCCTAACTAATCTTAAACTTACTTCTTCCTTATAGATAAACTAATACTATCCTTCATCGGAACTATTTCTAAAATCTTCTTTTTAAGATCACTATCAATTTCTTTTTCATCAAGTAATTCTTTTAATTTCTTATCTGCGATTGTAGATATATCAGACCAATACCTAGTTTTTTGAAGTAAATTCTCTAATTCTTCATATCTTTCTAAATCATAGCTTTTTCTTGGAATATCATAATCTTGTTTCTTATTAATTGATACTAATTTATCCCCTCCATTCAATGCTTCTATATTATTCTTTTTAGCATAGATTAGTATTGCTTCTTCTATTTTCCACATTTCTTGAGTAATCGCTTCTGATCTAATTCTATTATCTCTATTAACATCTGTTCTCTTTTCAGCTAATTCAATATATTTCTTAGCTAATTTAATACCATCTTCTTTTAAATACTCATTCTTTGGTAATTGTTCTGTCTTATATAAGTGTTTCTTTTTCGGACAATGTTTCCAAAAACCACACCATTCACACATAGTTTCCTGAGCTGGAAAATTATCTTCTTTTTCAGCTAAATTAACCTCTCCTATAAGTTCTAAAATATTACTCTTTAATTCTTTTAATTCCTTATCTGTTCTTTTAGAAAACACATCTTCACCAAAAGCCACGAAATGCCATACTAACTTAACTTCCTTAGCTTCTTTATGATTTTCCTTAACAGCAATTGAATAAAGAGCTAATTGATGATCTTTATCTGCATATTCCTGATTCATGATTATTGAACCAGACTTATAGTCATGAATATAATAAACTCCTTTTTTATCCCTAGATAAACGATCAATATATCCAATAATTTCATATTCACCCCATTTTAATGTTATCTTCTTCTCTACACCAATAGTTTGATC
>JAHJUH010000110.1 GCA_018829245.1 Patescibacteria group bacterium
TATTTAACTACTTATACCTAATATATATTTGAAAGCATCAAAATATTGCTTTATTTTACTAATATCTCTTAATCGTTTAAAGTGTTTCCAATCTTCATTAAATTACAAGAAAGCGTTATTTATGCTATGTTTATTTATATAGTTAGTTTTTAACATTTTTCATATTCATCTTCTTTTTTCGAATTTGTCTTTAAATATAAACGAATAATGAACTGGTCTTATGGTGTGTTTAAATGTTGGGTAAATAAATTTTTGTATAAATTCCACATCCTGAGAAGCCAAGCATAATGGTTGATAATTTTTAAATACAGGAAATTTTAATGCCTGTTTTATTATTCTATCAAGTCTCTCTTCACGGATATTACCAAAAGAAATATGGATAAAAGGACACGGAAGAACATCGCCAAAGTTGGTCACATACAAACGTTCCTTAAAGCTTGGACATCCCCATTCAAGATAATTTGCTTCCATATCAGTTCTAACATGGGGATTTTTCCTCAAGATCTTATTTAATTCAACTGTATCCTCATAACGGAAATAGAGTTCCTCGTGCTTCATCCATTTACCAGCCGGCGCAGCTAAATTTAAAAGTAAAAGCATCTTACGTTTTTTGGCAAAATCGATTATTTCCCTAAAATTTTTCTCATAGACATCTTGACGAATAATTGTGGTATTTATTGCTGCCTTCAATCCTATACTAAGGGCATCTTCAAGAGCCGCCATAGCTTTTACTAGAGTCCCTTGTACTCCACCTCTAAACTTGTCGTGTTTGTGAGGATCAAGTGAATCTATACTTACATATATACAATCAAGTCCGGCTTTTTTGGCCTCTAAAAGTTTTTCACGAGTACATAAAGTCCCATTAGTAGCACAGGCTATCCAAACCTTCTCTGGATAAATATTACGGATAATTTCGTAAATATCATCATTTATAAATGGTTCTCCGCCAGTAAGCGTAAGTGTAGTAAAGCCCATTTTTATTGCCTGATCAACAATAGTTCTATATTCACCAATAGTCAATGGTTTAATTTTGTCTTTTTTTGAAAGAAAAGAGGTAGCAAAGCAGTGATCGCAGTTAAGATTACACTTAGATGTAATATTCAAGTCAAGGGTTCGAGGATAGGTCTTTCTTAATAAATTGGCCAATAAAAAGTTGCGGCCCACCCGATAGACCATTATAGGTTTACGGATATTAAAAATGTACTTTAAATTATAACAAAAAGAAGTAATATATCTTGAAAAACTTTTTTCGGCTGTTTTAATGTCTTTTTTTACATCTTCTTTTCTTTTAGCAATAATTTTCATATTAGCTGGCTTGCCCTTAAATGTCTTTTGTCCAATAATATCTAAAATTGTTAGACAAGATAATAGAACAAACGAATATAAGTTATTTTTAAATATGGTTATTGGTGGAAATAGTTTGGCTAAAAATTTAAAATATTTACGCTCTGATAAAAAATGATGAATTGTCCAATTGTGAAATACTGGATTTGGATAATAAGTAATTGAAACAACCTCTAATCCAGATTTTTCTAATAATTTTCTAACTGAATCTTCTGTATAAAATGTAAAATGTCTTGGAAAATGATAACCGCCCCAATATCGTTTGCGAACAAACTTCCATTCCCAAGAATCTATGTTTGGAGTATCAAAAGTAATAACACCACCCTTATTCAACAAAGATATTGATTTTTGAATAAAAGTAAACGGATTAGATACATGTTCAATTACATGATTGGATGTAATTATATCAAATTTATATTCAGAAAGATCAACATCCTCAAATATTCCGTAAAAAAACTTATGACCATTCTTTTCTACTATATGTTGCGCTTTTTTATTATTATCAACACCATAACATTCGTGCTTTGTTGGATTCATCTCTTTAAACCAATTAAGCAAACGACCATCGCCACAGCCGATATCAAGAATTTTAACTTTCTTATTTGGAAGTAAGTTTAAAACTTTTTGAAAATTACCTTTATATATTTTTTTTCTATATTTTGCAGATAATGAATTTTCGTTAGATGATTTATCAACGCAAGAATAAGAATAATAATTTTTTGGATATATTTTATCAAATTCTGTAATTGCCGGTCTATTTTGTAAATAAATCAATCTGCACTTACAACAACGAACAACTTTAAATTCTTCAGACGAAGTTAAATATTCAAAATCTATACCCTTTCCAATCACCCTATAACAATCAGACTTGCAATTATTACAAATAACATATTCTCGTTTCATAATTTAAGTACTTATACCTAAAATATACATTAAGGCGTCAAAATACTGTTTTATTTTATCAAAATCTTTTAATCGTTTAAAGTGTTTCCAAATATAACTTGGCCTAAAATAAAATTCTCTATAAGCCTTTTTCTGCATTTCTCTAACTTCTTTAGCATCTTTATAACCATTAGGCACATAGGTTATTGATGTTCTGCCTTGATAAAGAGGCAAAACAATTCCTGAAGCAATGGCATCATCATATAGTTCTGTGCCCCAATCTAAATAAGTAGGCAGGAACTGAGCATAAGTTAAACCAATTTGACAAGCAAATTCAATAGTGTTTAATGCTTTGACTGGTGTTTCGCCTGGCAAAGCCAACATAAAAGAACCCCGAGTATCAATATTTAATTCATTACACCATCTCACAGCTTGACGAATTTGATCCAAAGTAATACCTTTTTTGATTCTGTCTAACAAATCCTGATTACCTGTTTCGCAACCAAAAAATATATTCCATAAACCTGACTTTTTGGCCCGTTCAAGCATTTTCCTGTTAATCGTATCAACTCTGGCTACCACACTCCAAGGCATTCTAATCTCTTCTTTATCCAATAAATCACAAAATTTAAAAATCCAATTTTCACTAATTAAAAAATTATCATCCCAAAAAGCAATTTCTTTCACATCTTGCTTTTTTATTAAAAATTTAATTTCCTCTATTATCCTCTCCGGGCTATGACGTCGATATAACTGCGAAGACCGACCTGCTTCAGAACAAAAAGTGCATTTGCCGTAAGGACAACCCCGTGAAGTCAACATATTAGCTGTAGGTAGTCTTTTGTACTGCAAAGGTAGAGGCTTATATACTTTTTTATAATCAATTAACTCATAAGCTGGAGGTAATAAATCATCTAATTTATAAACTGGTTTAGCGGGAAGATTTTTTATTAATTTGCCGTTTATTTTTACCCAAGTACCATTTAGATTCTGAGGCATCTTTTTCTCTTGAGCATAATAATCAACTATTGCCTTAAAGGTTATTTCTCCTTCACCGTAAACTAATAAATCCAAATCTTTAATATTGTCGAATACTATTCCACCAAAGCAACTAGCATGAGGACCACCGTAAATAATTGGAACTCTTTCAAAATGAAACTTAAGGAAATTAGCTAACGAATAAGAAGCATCAGCTGCTCCAGTCACCGAAGATATGCCAATTATATCCGGTTTAAATCTTGATAACATTCTACCAATTTCCTGATTATTATATTCATAAGAAGAAGCATCAATAATTTTTACCTTATGACCATCTTTAATTAATGGGCTAGCTAAATAAGCAAGTCCTAATGGCGGAAACAAACCACCTCTAACTTTTCTTTTTGAGCCATATCCCTGCTTCATTAAATCATATGGAGGTGTTAATAATGCTATGTTCATATTTATTTCTTTTTACCAATATAATAAAATCCATAAGCAATATTCTGAGAACTAGGAAATTTATATATTAAATAATCAATAATCTTAAGAGGACTAGTTATAATCATAAATATTATCAATAAAATTTGATGCAACCACCTTGACCCAAAACTAAAAAGAGTAGCTATCCAATCATTAAATATGGATAACATGGCAGAAGTTGGTCCGCCCCTGACGTCAATTTCAATCTCTTTATAATCTTTAAATAATTGCCTTAATCCTTCCATAGACCAACGATAATAATCATTGGGCGAAGAGTGAAAACTTACCACAAAAGGTACGGTAACATAAATTAAACCACCCGGTTTTAAAATTCGATACATCTCTTTAACAATCGTCTGGGGATTTTTAATGTGTTCTAAAACCGATTCATTTATAATTACATCAACTGAATTGTCTTTAAATGGCAAATTAACAATATCAGCAACAATATGAACATTAGTAAAAGGATAAAAATCTACATTTATTATATCCTCTCTTATTTTTCTTGGCCCTGATCCTAAGTTAATAATAATTTTTTTCTCGTCAATATTCTTAATAACATTTTTGGAATTCCTACCAACAAAAGTAACCCCAAAAAGATAATAAAGAATATTATAAATTTTTGGGAACTTTTTAAAGAATGTTTTTAATCTGTTAATCACAAAATCATCAACCAATTCTTTAGAATCTTTCACTGGCTTTATTACATATAGTTTATCGTTAATAATCGGGTATTCTCTTTTACAAGTATCGCAAGTCAGGATTTTTTTATTAAATCTTACTCTCTTAAGACATTTTATACATATTAAATTATCAAGTATTTTTTTATTAATCATTTTTAATTTTTAATTTTACCACGTATCTCAAAGGCAAAAATCCATAAGGAATTCTTTTAATTTTTTCGATAATATAATCTTGATTAATTATTTCTTTTAATTTACTCAAATCAAAAGAATGAAGATGCCATTCATCATCCATTTTTTTTGAAATATTTGGGAAAAATAAAGTAAATAATCTTAATTTTTGCAAAATCATTTTAATCTTATTTATCAACTTTTCATTAGGAATAGAAACTACAATGATGCTATCTTTTTTAGATATTTTTTTTATTTGTTTTAAAACTATATCTGGGTTTTCTACGTGTTCCAAAACTTCACTGCAATAAATTTTATCAAATTTCAAATCAATAATCTTTTTTGAAAATTCTTCAATATTGGCTTTAATAAATTTAACCGGTACCTTATATTTCTTCTGCTGAGCCAATTTAAGCATAAAATCAGACAAATCAATACCCCACAACTCTTGAGCATGTTTTATATTTTGCATAATGTCTCCTGCTCCGCAACCTAATTCAATAATTGTATCGCTCTTTTGAGGATTCAAAAAATCAATAATTCTAGCAACTCTTTTATTTTCAATAAATCTAATAATAAAATTAGGGCTTTTGTGGTATTTTTCGGGATTATACTTTTTGGCCATTTCTTCATTCCACGACTCAAAATTTTTATTATTAATATTCATTTTAATTTCTCTTACGCATTTTAAATCTTATTACTCCAGCCAAACCAAAAATCTTTTGAAAGAAATTTAAAGGAATAAAAAACAATAAAAGAAAGGGATAGTACCATGTCCTACCGTTTTTCAATTCTGTTTTTAAAAATCTTTTGCTTTGAAAAAAATTCTGTAATGAACCAGCCCAGTGATTTGTATCAATTTTTTGATTAATTTCTACCAAGAACCCAACACTATTTCCAAGTGATTTCAAATTATACTGATTAAAAAGAAAAGTGTGTCTAGGAATATGAAGCCCACCCCAATATTTACCAAAGATATAAAAATCCAATGAATGAGTATTTGGTGTTTCTCCAACAACTAAACCATTTGATTTCAAGATTTTCTTTGCTTTTTCTAAAGTTTCTACTGGGTCAATAACATGCTCAATTAAATTGTTTATAATAATTAAATCAAATTTAGTATTACTAAAATCATATTCTTCCAGAATTCCTGTTATTATATTTAGCCCCTTCTTCCTTCCTCTTTCAGCAATATCATTATTAAATTCTATTCCCCACAAGTCCCAATCTTCGTATTTCTTTAAAAGAAGGAAGTGAGAACCATCAGCTACTCCTATTTCTAAAACCCTACCTTCTTTACCAATTAATTTTCTATATAATCTTACTCTATTTTTAATATTTAAATTTATTAAAAAATTTGTTAACTTAGAAGAAGACTCTTTATATCCATGATAATTAGAAGGATAAAAAGATAAAAGTTCTTTTATAGTAGGAATAGGATAAAGATAAATTAAACCACAATCAGAGCATTTAAAAACATTGTATTGGTCTCCTTTGTTGTATTCCCAATCAATACAATTTGAAAATAGGATTTTTTGACTAGTTGATTGACAATTTAAACATTTCATCTTATTATTTATCTAACATATACTTATCTATAAAATCCTTATTAAAACTAGGTAAACAACCTTCTCTAGAAACCATATGATAATATGGGTTTTTTAACATTTTTTCTCTTATTTTTTTAAGTTCCTCATTTTTAACATTTCCATAAACGATTTGAATTAAAGGGCAAGAAACAACATCTCCATAAGGCTGAATGCCAATCTTTTCCCTGGCTGCTGGACAGCGCACTCCAAAATAACTTGAGTAAGTATCCATTCTGCCATGAA
>JAHJUH010000022.1 GCA_018829245.1 Patescibacteria group bacterium
ATACAAATTATACTTACACGTTCCTAAAAGACAGTAAACTAGTCAAAATTAGCTTTACTTTAGCATATCCACAATGTGATAATTATGATGATCCGCAAAAGACAGAATGTGAGCAGGAACGTCAGATTTTTGACTTGGATCTATTAATTAATAGCATTGCAGAAAGCGTGCAGTAATAAAATGGAGTCAAGAGCCTTTTTATTATGCTATAATAACAAGCATGAAGAAAAAAGAAAATAATTATGCTTTTATAGATAGCCAAAATCTTAATTTGGGAGTATTGAGCCTAGGCTGGAAATTAGATTATAAAAAATTTAGGATTTATCTTAAAGAAAAATATTGCGTATCTAAAGTATATTTATTTATCGGCTATATCCCATCTAATCAAGATTTGTATTCTTTTTTACAGGAAGCAGGGTATGTTTGTGTTTTTAAGCCGACTTTACCTAATGAAAAAGGAGAAGTTAAGGGAAATATTGATGCTGATTTAGTTTTACAGGCGATGATTGATTACAAGAAGTATGATAAAGCGTTAATTATTAGTAGCGATGGTGATTTTTATTCTTTAGTAAAGTATTTTTATAAAAATAATAAATTAAAGTATGTAATGAGTCCTTATATTAAAACTTGTTCTGTATTGCTTAAGAAAACAGCAAAAGAAAAAATTATCTTTATGGATAATTTAAGGAAAAAATTAGAATATAAAAAGAAAAAACACCGCTAAAGGACGAAACCAGTAGAGGTGTTTTTTATATGTATTCTATTATAAATATATCAAATCAGAAAGAGCTTGTCAAGTAAAATGGGGTCAGGAGCTTTTTATTCAATGAATCACAAAATTTTAATTATTTTATTAATTTTAATTGTTTTGGCCGGGATTTGGCTGGGTTTAAAATTTATAATTAACGGATCGCCAGTAGATTCCATTGTCTGCACAATGGATGCAAAACTCTGCTCGGATGGTTCTTATGTTTCCAGAATTGCTCCCAAATGCGATTTTATGGCCTGCCCGGAAACAAGAATAATAAAACTGTATTACTATAATTACGAATTAGACAGAGACGAATGGGGCAATACGGCTTGTAGTAGAAATGGATTGGTAGCGGTTGAGAGGGAAATTTCAATCACTCAAACGCCGATTCAGGATGCTGTAAAACTTTTACTTTCTGGCGAACTTACTGAAGAAGAACGGGCCCAAGGAATTGACACAGAATATCCGCTGGAAGGACTTTTGCTGAAAGGCGCCTTGTTGAAAGACGGAGTTTTAACACTTGAATTTGATGATTCTAAAAACAGAACGGTTGGCGGTTCCTGCCGGGTGGGAATTTTATGGTTTCAGATTGAGGCTACAGCAAAGCAATTCCCAGAAGTCCAGCATATTCGTTTTTTACCTAAGGAGATTTTCCAACCCTAAGATAAACTAGGGAAATGGGGTCAGGAGCCTTTTATTCTTATTGGTAATTACGTGAAAAGGTTCCAATTTCGTTCCATACGGCCAGCAATCAAAATAACCGCCTATCTATGCGGTTATTTTTTATACCGACCATGGACGTTAGAACTTTTTGGTGGTAGAATTAAAATATGATTATTCCAAAAGTAGTAATTGTCAGGACAACTAAGGGGCAAAAATACGCAGATTTTATAGCAAAAGAAGTAAATCTTGCTGGTTATTGTTGTGGTGTAACAGATATTAAAAATTTAGAGAAGTATTTAAATAAAAATAGATGTTCTCCTGAAGAAACAATAATTCATTCCCGAACAGCTGGTCCTAATTATACCTATAAGGTTTTGAGGAATTTTGAAAAGCAGGGCTATAGAATTATAAATTCTCCAGAAGCCATAAAATTGACGAGTAATAAATTCAAGTCGTGTATTTATGCAAAAGATAAGAATATTCCTTGTTCTGAAACAATTAAGGTTTATAAAAATGAAGCAATTTCTTCTATTGAAGAAAAAATAAAAGAATGGGGGAGAGTCGTGGTTAAACCGATAACAAGCCAGGGACAAGGGAAATTTTGTTTTAAATTTGATGACATTAATATTAGTCAAATTAAAGAAATTAATGAAATTCCCACTAAAGAATTAATTATTCAGAAATTTATAGATTATTCAAAGTTAAATAGAGTTATTGTAATAGATTATAAGGCCCTGAAAGAGGCGGTATTCTATGATGCGCCTGATCAAGGATGGAAATGCAGTGTTTGTCTAAATACAAAAATAAAGTGTTATGAAAATCCAGATAGAGATTTATTAGAATTTGCTGAAAATGTAGCTAAAAAATTTAAGGCAGAAATTTCATTTATAGATATTTTTTCTACTAAAAATGGCTATGTTTTAGGTGAGATAAATACCGCTTGTAGTTTAATAATCCATGAAAGGATTAGTAGGTATAATATTTCTAAAAAAATAGCCGATTATTTATTGAGTTTTATATGAGTTTAAATCTGGAATATAAATAATCTGTTCTAATTCCTGAATCTTGGTTTGAACGTCGTCCACGATGCCCAGCTAGCTTGGGCACCGGTTCGAGGGACCGTGGTGCGTTAAAATTAATGAAATCAAAAAGGAAGAGCGATTATCACTCTTCCTTTTTTGTTTGAGTTTATGTTCCGGAATCTATTCCGGTTTTTCAGATGAAAGAACTTTCCCTTCGGCGAATCTGGAATGAATGATGACCTCCTGTTCGGGTGATTCGGTGGTATGTCCGACAATGCCGACGGCACGACTTTCAAAACCGTCTTTAATTGATTCTCGGATAATTACACCGGCGTCATTTTCGGTTTCAGGAATAATCATCGCTCCGCATCCACCATGAAGGGTGCCGTGGGCTTGGTAATCGGTCAGGTACAATTCGGTGTCCCATGACAGTTGTTGACCTTGAAGGAGAACTTCTGCCGGTTTG
>JAHJUH010000111.1 GCA_018829245.1 Patescibacteria group bacterium
AAAGATTTTAAATTTTTCATCTTTGGTTTTAAAATAATATTAAACAAAAATGGCAAAACAAATTAAATTTGATGAAAAAGCTAGACGCCAGCTTAAAAAAGGCGTTGATAAATTAGCTAATGCAGTTAAAGTTACTTTAGGACCTAAAGGCCGTAATGTAGTTTTAGATAAGGGCTTTGGCTCTCCAGAGATTACTAATGATGGAGTAACTATAGCTAAAGAAATTGAATTAGAAAACAAAATTGAAAATATTGGCGCTTCTTTAGTTAAAGAAGCTGCTGAAAAAACCAATGATTTAGCTGGTGATGGAACAACTACAGCTACCTTATTAACCCAAGCTATTGTTACTCAAGGATTAAAGAATGTTACAGCTGGAGCTAATCCTTTAGCTATTAAAAAAGGCATTGAAAAAGGAGTTAAAGCAATAGTAGTTGGTCTTCAAAAAATGTCTAAACCAGTAACTGGCAAAGCAGATTATGCCCAAGTAGCTACTATTTCAGCTGAAGATTCTGAAGTAGGCGAATTAATTGCTGAAGCAATTCAAGAAATTGGCAAAGAAGGCGTAATTACTGTTGAAGAATCACAAACTTTTGGTTTATCTAAAGAAGTAGTCAAAGGAATGCGTTTTGACAAAGGATACATTTCTCCATATATGATTACTAATGCTGAAAAGATGGAAGCTGAATACAAAGATCCATATATCTTAATCACTGATAAAAAGATTTCTAGTATTCAAGAGCTTTTACCTCTTTTAGAAAAAGTTACTCAAAGTGGCAGAAAAGACATTGTGCTTGTTGCTGAAGAAGTTGAAGGCGATGCTTTAGCTACTTTGATTGTTAATAGATTAAGAGGCACTTTTAACGCTTTAGCTATTAAAGCTCCTGGATTTGGAGATAGAAGAAAGGAATTATTGGAAGATATTGCTGTTTTAACTGGCGGACAGGTCATTTCTGAAGAGCGTGGTTTAAAATTAGAAAATACTGAATTAAATATGTTAGGACAAGCTCGCAAAGTTATTTCTAATAAAGAGAATACAACTATTATTGAAGGAAAAGGTAAAAAAACAGAAATTGAAGCGCGAGTTAATCAAATTAAAACAGAATTAACTCAAAGTGATTCTGATTTTGACAAAGAAAAATTACAGGAACGTTTAGCTAAATTAGCTGGCGGAGTAGCTGTCTTAAAAGTTGGCGCTGCTACAGAAGCAGAGCAAAAGTATAAGCAAGCTAAAACAGAGGATGCTTTAAATGCTACTCGAGCTGCTATGGCTGAAGGAATTGTGCCAGGTGGAGGAGTTGCTCTGGTTAGAGCCATTAAAGAATTAGATGAAGTTAAAGCAAAAGGCGAGGAAAAAATCGGCTTAGCTATTTTAAGAAGAGCATTAGAAGAGCCATTAAGGCAAATTGCTAATAATGCTGGGCAAGATGGTTCGGTGGTAGTTAATGAAGTTAAAAGTAAGAGCGGCGGTTATGGATATAATGCGGCTAAGAATAAATATCAAGATTTATTTGAAGCAGGAATTATTGATCCAACTAAAGTTACTCGCTCTGCTTTAGAAAATGCTGCTTCAGCTGCAGCTATGCTTTTAACAACTGAATGTGTTATAACTGATTTACCAGAAAAGAAAAATTCATGCGGACATGTAGGCGGCGGAATGCCAATGGGCGGCGGAATGCAAGGAATGATGTAAAAATATTATTTAGTAAAAACAGCCCTGATATTGCGTTAGGGCTGTTTTTTGTTTATAATTGGAAGTGAGGAAGAAATGAAAGTTTATTTTCATTTTGACCGAGCGAACCAATTATATAGAATATAATAACTAATGAAAGGAGAATATATTATGACAACAATTTTATGGATAATTATTATTATAATCGCTGTTATAGCATTATGGCTAATGGCTGTATATAATGGCTTAATTAAATTAAAAAACAGGACTGATGAGGCCTGGTCAGATATAGATGTTCAATTAAAAAGGCGCTATGATTTGATTCCTAATTTAATTAGTACTGTTAAAGGATATGCTCAACATGAAAAAGGTCTTTTTGAAAAAGTAACCCAAGCTAGAACAGCAGCTATGGGAGCGCAAGGACCAGTAGATAAATCTCAAGCAGAAGACATGCTTTCTGGAACTTTAAAGTCATTGTTTGCTGTAGCAGAAAATTATCCTGATCTTAAGGCAAATGAAAATTTTTTAGAGCTACAAAGAGAATTAAGCGATACAGAGAATAAGATTCAAGCATCTCGAAGATTCTATAATGGTAATGTCAGGGACTTTAATATTAAAATTGAAGTATTCCCTAATAATTTAGTTGCTGGGATGCTTAATTTTATTAAACGAGATTTTTTTGAGATTGAAGGAGAAGAAAAAGAACCAGTTGAGGTAAAATTTTAGTAATTTGAGAAGTCTCTTGTCATTCTGAGTCACCAGACGAAGAATCTTTATCTTTTAGATCCTTCGCTTGCTAGCTCAGGATGACAATTATTAATGGCAACATTATATACTCAAAAAGATAAAAATATCCGTAAAACTTGGATGTTAATTACTTTTTTCTTGATATTTATTATTGCTCTTGGCTGGGTTTTTTCTTATCAATTTAACAGTCCAATCATTTTAATCGTTGCAATAATTTTTAGTACAGTAACAAGTTTTACTTCTTATTGGTATTCAGATAAGATTGTTTTGGCAATGAGTCATGCAAAAGAGATAAAAAAATCAGACAATCCAGAATTATATCGCTTGGTGGAAAATCTTTGCATTACTGCTGGTTTACCATTGCCTAAAATATATATCATCAATGAAAGCGCGCCTAATGCTTTTGCCACAGGCCGCGATCCAGAACATGCAGTTGTAGCTGTAACTAGGGGATTATTAGAAAAGTTAGATCGTTCTGAATTAGAAGGTGTTTTAGCTCATGAATTAAGCCATATTGGCAATAGAGATATTCTTTTACAAACAGTTGTAGTTATTTTAGTTGGTTTAGTAGCTTTACTTTCTGATTGGTTTTTACGTTGGAGCTTCTTTGGCAGAAGAAGCAATAATAGAGATTCAGGCCAATTAGGAGCAATCATGGCTGTTATTGGCATTGTTTTAGCAATTTTATCACCATTAATTGCTGTTTTAATTCAGCTATCTGTTTCTAGAAAAAGAGAGTTTTTAGCTGATGCGAGCGGCGCCTTATTAACCCGCTATCCTGAAGGATTAGCTAAGGCCTTAGAAAAGATTTCTCAAGATCAAACTACATTAAAGGTCGCTAATAAAGCTACGGCGCATATGTATATTACTAATCCTTTTAGAGGCAAGAAAATTAGCAAAATGTTTATGACTCATCCTCCAGTTGAAGAAAGAGTAAAATCTTTACGCGGGATGGATGTATAAATTATGAGTTTATTTTTCCCAAATATTAAAAAAATATATAAATATGATTTTAAGAAAGCTTTGCGGAATATTCCGCAATTATCTCCGACTGAACAAGCCTATGTTCAGGGCGTTTTTCAGGATTCATTAAAGAATGGATTAAGCAAAGCAGAATTAAAAAAAGAAATTAGTCAGTTAAAGCGCAATTCAAGCGATCCTTTAGATTCTTTTGAAGTTGAAAAGCTTAAAAAGAAATTAATGCAATATTTTTAAGGAGAGGTGCGCCGAATGGTAAGGCACTGGTTTGGAAAATCAGCGTCCCTCGGGACTTGCAGGTTCGAATCCTGTCCTCTCCGCATTTATATGAAATCAAAAACAAAAATTTGTCAAAACTGTAAAGTTAAATTCATTATTGAACCAAAAGATTTTGAATTTTATAAAAAGATAGATGTACCTGAGCCGACCTGGTGTCCTGAGTGTCGGATGATAAGGAGATTTAGTTTTAGAAATGACCATAAGCTGTATAAAAGAAAATGTGATTTTTCCGGTAAAGAGATTTTTGCAATGTTTTCTCCAGAATCGCAAGTTAAAGTTTATGATTCAAATATTTTGTATTCAAACGAGTGGGATTTAGGAAAGTACGCTCGAGATTATAATTTTAATAAACCTTTTTTTAAGCAATTTCAAGAATTAAGAAAACAAGTGCCTTGGTCTAGTCGTTCCTGTGATAGGATGATTAACAGTGATTATTGTATGAATGCCCAAGGATTGAAAGATTGTTATTTAGTTTTTTCGTCCAGCGAAAATGAAGATTGTGCTTACTCTTATGGTTTGGCCTATAGTAATAATTGTTATGATAGTGCCTATTTGGCCAAATGCGAATTATGTTATGAAGTTTTTGAATCAGCTGGTTGCTATAAAACGTTTTTTTCTTCTCATTGTGAAGGATGTCGAGATGTGTTCTTTTCGACCAACTGTAATAATTGTCAAAATTGCTTTGGTTGTATTAATTTAAGACATAAAAAGTATCATATATTTAATAAGCCGTATACTAAAGAGGAGTATTTTAAAAAATTAGAAGAATTTAATCTTGGATCATATAGGGGTGTCTTATCTTTAGATAAAAAAGCTAAAGAATTCTGGTTGGAATTTCCTCATCGGTTTGCCCATAGCAGTAATAATAAGAATGTAACGGGCGAAAATACTTATAATTCCAAGAATGTTTTTGATTCCTATACAATTAGCAAGAGTGAAGACCTAAGATATTGCGAGTTTCTTTTTCGAGCTAAAGATGCTTATGATTATTCTGATTGGGGAGGAGAAGCCGAGCTAGTTTATGAAGTTGTTAGTTCGGGCAGCGGAATAAGCAAGTTGAAATTTTGTTTTCTTTGTACGGATAATTGTAGAGATATGGAGTATTGTGTTCAATGTTCTGATTCATCGCATCTTTTTGGTTGTGTGGGTTTAGATCACAAACAGTACTGCATTTTTAATAAGCAATATACGAAAGAAGAATACAATGAATTAGTTCCTCAGATCAAACAACATATGAATGATATGCCATACATAGATAAGAAAGGTAGAGTATATAAATATGGAGAGTTCTTTCCCACAGAACTATCACCATTTGCTTACAATGAAACCATAGTTAATGAACACTTTCCTTTAACTAAAGAACAAGCTTTAAGCAAAGGATATGCTTGGTATGACAAGCCTAAACCAGAATACAAAGCTACGATTAAGGCATCTAATCTGCCAGACAATATTAAAGATGTAGATAATAGCATCTTAAAAGAAGTAATTGAATGTGCAAATTGTCATTCTGAGTCAAC
>JAHJUH010000112.1 GCA_018829245.1 Patescibacteria group bacterium
AAATTGGCGGTGTTTTTTGAACGAAGTTCGAACATTTTTTGACGAAAATCCGAATTCCGAATTTTGAAATCCAACAGCTCGGGCGGGCAAAAAGGAAGGGGGTTGGGGGGAAGGAATTTTTGCCCGCCCTCGCTTTCCGCCGCCGCAATTTTTCGTGCCAGCGAAGCTGGCACGCCACCTATGCCATTAACTTAAACTATTGACAAAAAATCTGACTAGTAATACAATACAAAATAAGAGATTAAAATTTATAAATTAACAAGGAAATTATTATGATGACTCTCAAAGGACATTGCACTGATTACTAAAATCAGTGTTTCAAAAACAATAAAAAGATAGAAGCTCAATAGTTTTGAGTTTGTTTATGTTTTGTACTCGCTACTTCAACTAATTTATTGACATCAAACTTTTGTGGGTACTTAGCATTTTTATCAATTAAGGATTTCAAAAAAATCATTAATTCTTTTTGCATTATTGGTATAATTTCTCGTTCTATTAGGGGCATAATATTACAGGCAATTGGATCAGGTTTTTTGAAATCACCTAAATAATAATAAGAATCTACGCGACAGCCGGTGCCGCACAGTTTTAAGTATCTACATTTTTGACACTCTTTAATATCTAAAATCTTTATATTATAAAATTTGTTTTTGTATTTTTTGTTAATTGCTTTTTTAAGGCTCCCTTCTTTAATAAAATTAGACATTGGCATATCCATACTTGGACAAAAAATCATATCACCATTAGGTCTTAATGGAAAACTCCCTGTTCTATAAGCACAAGGGTGGATTTTTTTATCAAATTGGATTAAATTAGTTGGGGTAATTTCTGATTTAAAAACATTAAATAATTCTAACTCAAAAGAGGGTTTTTTCTTTAAATAATCAAGTAAAATGTTTTTAAAAACAAAAATAAACTTTTCAAAATCTGGCAATTTAAAATCTTCATAATTTTCACGATACCTACCTAATATAAAAGGTAAATCCACTCGCCACCTATCAATTCTTAATTTTTTTAAAAGACGATATAATTCAAGCATTTCAGACAAATTTATTTCTGTCACCTCTGTATTAATAACAACTTTCATTTTTTCCCTTTTCAAATTTTTTATACTTTTTATAACATCTTTATAATTACTTCCCCTTCTTAATTTATTATGTCCGCTAAATCCATCGAGGGTTATTTTAATCTCATTTATTTGCGGGAATAAGCTCAATCTTTTTATAAAATTTTTTGTCAGTAATTTTGCATTGGTTAAAAAATTTACCTTTTTATTTTTGCAAAATTTTATAATTTTGAATATATCATTTCTTAAAAAAGGATCTCCACCAGAAAAGGTAAAACTATTGCAACCCATTTCGCTCGCCTCTTTAATAAGTCTTCTTATATCTTCTGTAGACATTTCCTCAGATATTTTTTTCTTATCATTAAATTGACTATTATAACAATAAATACAGCTTAAATTACACCTCCCTGTGATTTCTAGATGGACGCTTTTTACATTGTAAGTTTTCAGTCGTTGTTTCATATATTTATTTTACAAGTTAGGATATAAATTCTTCAACAAAACATTTTTGGGTTCTTATTGCATTAAATTTATTTATTTTATTAATGAATTCTCTACTTGAAGAGTATATATTTCCAATTTTATATTTCGGATAAGATATCAACGCGGGGCAAGGATAGATATCGCTATTTGGGTTAATTGATAATTTTTGGCCAAAACTGCAAAAAATATGGTTATCATAACTAATGCTAAGATTATTATTTGAATGTTTTTTTAGTTCATCTTCAATATTCTTAATCTGATCTGATGTTAATTTTTCGTCTCTAATCCCTGCGCCCTTACCAGATGTTGTTAATTGGCTAATATGCAAAAATTTAATTCCTCTTTCTCGGCAAAAATGAATTATTCTATCAAGCTCTGCATAATTTAATTTTGTAACGGTTGTATTAATACCAATATTAAAAAACCTTGAAAATTTATCGATATTGGTCAAAACTTTATTATATTGATTTTTTGTCCCGGTAAATTTAGAAAAAACTTCTGGTTTTAATGAATGTAAGCTTATTTTTAATAATTTCAAATTAACAGACTTGAGAGGTTCTATGAATTTTTCATTATAGATACTTCCATTAGTTGTGATAATAATTTCTAAGTCCTTCTTGCTGCTTAATTTCTTTAACAACGGAATTAAATTACTATATAAAAATGGTTCACCGCCAACTAAGCTAACTCTTTGAATTTTAAATTTAGGAATATCGTTATCTATAAAGTATGCTAAATCGACAAATGACAGTTCTTTCTGATTTTTTTTGACATAACAATGATAACAATTAAAATTACATGAGTTATTTAAAAATATTATTGCTTCATTAAAAAATATATTCATATAGGGTTACTAACCTTCTTTATAAAAGCATCTATATATTTTAAATATTTTTCTCTTGTTTTTTGATTATTTACTTTCACGTATTGTTCAGCGATTCTTTTGCAATAACCACATGTTTTACATTGAATATCGCAATCGAAATTTTTCCTTACAAAAAAGTCAAGAAAATCATTTGGTAAAAATGGAATGGAAATTTCTAAATTTTCTAATTTTTTATTTTTTTCATGAAAAAAATTCCAACTATTCTTTTCGATAAATTGATAAAAATTAGCACCGTCTTTTTCTTCAAGATAATGTCTTGCAAGATTAATAATCCACTCAGTGTTTTTTCCTCGTCCGCTTAATTTAATATAATCAATACCTAATTCCGTATAACGATGAGCATCAAATGGTCTAATCCAGGGACTTTTTATGATCTCCTCAAAATTATTTAATCGAATATTTTTACACATTATAGATGGGAATGGTGGTATCTCCCTTTCTTTAATTGAAATATGAGAATCTATTTCCGGATGATACCTTCTGAATGGACATTTTAATAGACATGGATTATTAGCCAAGACTTCTAATTTTATATTTGTTTGTTTCCTGATCGACTTCAATAACTCAAAGGCTCTATTTATATTAGCATCAAGAACTATTCTATTAATGCCCATGCCCTCATAAATCTTTATCTCTTGCATATTCCCGACTCCCGCTATAATCGACAGACAAATATTTAGTTTAGGAAATTTATTTTTTATGACAGTAACCA
>JAHJUH010000113.1 GCA_018829245.1 Patescibacteria group bacterium
ATGTTTTCCTATTCTAGCGCCAACGACCATATCATACTCATTAATAAAATTAACCAATTTAGGAATCTGATCAATTGGATAAGTACCATCTGCATCAGTAATAACAATAACATTATATTTTGCATAATAAATTCCAGTTTTGAGAGAAGCTCCATATCCTTTATTATGTTCATGCTGAATCAACTGAACATCATATCTTTTTACAATCTCAGCAGTTTTATCCAAAGAACCATCATCAACTACGATAATCTCGCAATCCATATTCTGTAATGCAATATTGGCTAATAAATTATCAATTACAATTCCAATTCTTTGCTCTTCATTATATGCTGGAATAATAATGCTAATTTGATTTTTAGTATTTTCTTTATTTATATGCATATTTTAACTATAAAGAATTTAATGGATTCAGTCAATTTGTTTTTTAATGTTTTTAATTGAAAAATTCTCTTTTAAATAAGGAATTAAACCAAAAGAAACTACTAAAATATCAGTTGTAAAAACTAAAAGAGAAAATAATAAGGCAGATTCTTTGCTTAAACTAAACAAACTGAAAAAATAAATCGCTGTTGCTTCACGCGTCCCTAAGCCAGCAATAGATATTGGTAAAATAGACATTAAAGCCATTGAGCTGGAAATAATTGTAATATCAATAAAAGATAAATTTAAACCCAAAGATAAAGCAATAGCATACCTAGCTGAAAAATAAACAAACCAACTAATAATTAAATAAATAAAAAAATAAATTACTTCTTTCTTTTTCAGACCCTTAATACCTTGCCAAAGCTTACTAAAAGTAAAACGATTATAATCTTTAAAATCAATTAAAAAAAACTTTCCGATTAATCGAATAAAAAGCTTATTAAAATAACTTCTTTGATCCATTAATAAAAAGATGAAAACAATAACTAATAAAAGAAAAAATCCTATAGGGATTACATAAATGCCAACATCTTTAAAAAAGAATACAAAAATCAACACATTAAAAAACAACAAAACAAAAACATCAGCAATTCTATCTAAAATAACACTAAAAAAAGAACAAAAAGAATTATATCCTTTATTTTTAAGAAAATAAACTTTGATCAACTCTCCAAATCTACCAGGAGTAATTATACCAACAAAAGTACCTACCCAATGTAAGTTCACACACTTAAGCTTTGAAATATTTATATCCAAAGACAATAAAACAATCCGCCAACGCAAAGCTTTAATAATAATTAAAAGAAATACTAAAATAATTGCCAAAATTAAAAAATACCACTTTAATAAACTAATTTCTTTAAAAAATAACTGATAATCTATTTTAAAAAGAATATAAATAAAAATAAGTGGTCCTAGTATTTGAAAAAAGATTTTTATTTTCTTATTAAAAAATTTCATTTATTTTAATATCTTTAAACCAGCACTAAATTTTCTTCTTAAATCAGCAAAAGAATTAATTTTAAGCAATTCTTTTAAAATATATGTTGGTCTTCTATAAAATTCTTTATAAAATTTATCTAAAAGTTTAAATAATCCTTCTTTATTTAATTCTTTTTCCCAATATTGAGTAATTACTCCTTTTTCAGGACAACAAGCAAATTCTTGCCAATAATCATTTTTAATAACTCCTTGAGCTAAGGCCTGTCTATATATTTCAGTAGCTGGATAAGGAGTTAAAATAGTAATATGAGCATAATCAGGTTTTATTTTCTTGGCAAATTCAATTGTTTTATTAATATCTTCTTTTGTTTCAGTTGGTGCTCCAATCATAAAATAAGCTAATGTTTCTATGTCTGTTTTTTTAGCTAAATCAAATGCTCTTTCTATTTGTTCCAAGTGAATTCCTTTATTTAAAACTTTCAAAATTTTCTCAGTACCTGCCTCTACGCCAAAATGAATCCTTTGACAACCGGCTTGTTTTAACTTTTCTAAAACTTTTTTATCTACTGTATCCACTCTGGCCCGAATATCCCAAATAAATTTTAAACCTCTTTTAATAATTTCATCACAAATATCAAATACCCTTTGTCTATCAACTGTAAAAGTATCATCATAGACCAAAATTTCTTCTATACCTAATTTTAGACATTCTTCCATTTCATCAACTACATTTTGAGCGCTTCTAGCTCTAAACTTCTTACCTAGATGAGGACGATCGCAAAAAGAACACTGAAAAGGGCAACCTCGCGAAGTAAACATAGTTGTCACTATCCTATTACAACCCAAAAGAGAATTATATTTTTCAATCGGTAATAATTCTCTATCAGGAAAAGGAATCTCATCTAAATTATCAATAAAATCTCCAACTGGATTATTAATTACTTGTCCGTTTTTCTTATAAACCAATCCATTAATATTAGATAATTCTTTTTGTTTTTCAAGCGCTTCTAATAAATTAAAAAAGGGAAGTTCGCCTTCGCCTTTAATAATAAAATCAATATTGTCTAAATTAATTGTTTCTTTAGGAAATAAATGAACATGGGGACCACCTAAAACAATAAT
>JAHJUH010000023.1 GCA_018829245.1 Patescibacteria group bacterium
CCAAAAGCAATTTTAAAGCAGTTAGATATCCATGATAATATACAAGTGGCGGATTTTGGTTGTGGTCATGGTTATTTTAGCATTCCTTTAGCTAAAGCAGCTAACCAAGGAAAAGTATACATTCTAGACGTACAAAAATCAGCTTTAGAAGCAGTTAAAAGCCAAGCTAAATTAGACAAGGTTGATAATATTGAAGCTATTCATTGCAATCTTGAAATTCCAAATGGTTCAAAACTGTCTGATAATTCAATAGATTTAGTTGTTTTGGTTAATATTTTATTCCAAACAGAAAAAAAAGGAGAGATTATTAGAGAAGCTAGGCGGGTTTTAAGAAAACAAGGACAAATGGTTATAATTGATTGGATTCCTAATTCATCTTTGGCTCCTAAAAAAGGATGGACAATTTTAAAAGATGAAACGCGGAAAATTACTGAAGAAAAAAAAATGATTTTTGAGAAGGATCTTGAAATAAATAATCAGCATTATGGAATGGTTTTTAGAAAATAGTTATGCTTGATAGAAAAAAAATAGTTATTATTGCTGCTGTAGTTATTCTAGTAATAGTAGGCAGTTTAATATTCTTATTTGGTCGCAAGCCAGTTTCTCTTAAAAAAGTAGAACTGGAATTTTGGGGTGTTTTTGATGATTCAGATGTTTTTCAAACTTTAATTGCAGATTTTAATGAAACATATTCCAATATTACAATTAATTACCATAAAAAAAACAGTCAGACCTATGAAAAAGATCTATTAGAAGCTATGGCAACAGGACGAGGCCCGGATATTTTTATGGTTCATCACACTTGGTTGAATCGTTATAAAGATAAGATTTGGGGGGTTCCTTCAGATTTGCTTACTTTGAAAGAATTTCAAGATAGCTTTGTTGATGTAGTTGCTAATGATTTTATTATTGATAACTATATTTCTGCCATTCCTTTAAGTGTTGATACTTTGGCTCTTTATTATAACAAAGACATTTTTAATACAAATGGCATTCCCCAGCCACCTCAAACATGGGAAGATTTTTTATCTACTGTAGAAAAAATTACTATTCAAGATGATCGGGGGAATATTGAGCGAGCTGGAGCTGCTTTAGGAACTCCGAGGAATATTAACCGTTCAACTGATATTTTATCTCTTTTAATGATTCAATCAGGCGCTCAAATGATTAATGAACAGACAAATAAGGCAGCTTTTAATCAAATAGTTAGTTTAAATGGCCAAAGTTTTAATCCTGGCGAAAGAGCTTTAGAGTTTTATACTGATTTTAGCAATCCCTTAAAATCAGTCTATACCTGGAATACACGAATGGATTATTCAATTGATGCATTTTACAAGGGAAAAGTAGCCATGATGTTTAATTATTCTTATAATTTGCCAACTATTAGAAATAAATCACCATATTTGAATTTTGGCATTGCGCCAATGCCTCAAATTAAATCTTCAGAAAAAGATGTTAATTATGCTAATTATTGGGGAATGACTGTATCTCATAATACCGAAGATATTAATGAAGCATGGCAGTTTATTGTTTGGTTGACGCAAAAAGAAAATACTCAGAAATATTTAGAATTAACTAAAAAGCCAACTGCTCGCCGCGATTTAATCTTTTGGCAAAAGGATGATCCAGATTTAGGCGTTTTTGCCCAGCAATCTCTAACTGCTTATTCTTGGCCTCAAGTGGATAACTTATCTATTGAAACTGTTTTAGCAGATATGATAGAATCAGTAGTATTAGGCCAGTCAACTATTAAGGATGCTATTAACAAGGCAGTCAATGATATTAATGGTTTATGAAATATTATCAAAAAATTATAATTAGTTCCTTATTATTAATCGGATTATTTAGCGTTAATTTGGCTTTGGCTGGCGGGCTTGTTCCTTGCGGAGGACAAGGAGAAAAAGAATGCAATCTTTGTCATATTTGGCAATTAGCTGATAATATTCTTGACTTTGTTACACTTCAGTTAGTTTTTCCAATTGCTGCTCTCTTATTTGTTGCTGCTGGTGTTGTCTTTTTAATATCAGGCGGCAGTGAAGAAAAGGTAACCTTAGCTAGAACTATTTTTACTAATACAGTTATTGGTTTGATGATTGTATTATGTAGCTGGCTTTTAATTGATACATTAGTTAGTACTATAGCTGGTTCAGGAACTGAAGCAGGTGGAGTTATTACTGCTTGGGAAACTTTCCCAGGATGCGATTAAAATTATGAAAAATATGTTTAAAAAAATTTCTTTGATTAGTATGTTGATATTGTTATGTTTACCAGTAGTTGTTGCTGGTAAAGGAGCAGGAGGATGGTCTGGAACATCAGGAGGAATATCAAATCCACTTGACTCAGATAGTTTTTCAGAATTAATTAGTGGAATTATTGATTGGCTTATTATTATTGGCCAGTTAATTGCTGTAATTATGATTATTTGGTCTGGTTTTTTATATATGTTTTCTGCTGGCAGGGATGAAGAGATCACTAAAGCTAAAAAGACTTTAACATATGCTTTAGTTGGTTTATTAATATTATTAATAGGCGATGGATTTATTGGAATAGTAAAAGATTTATTAGGAACTTAACTTATGAAAGGGGGTGAGAATTAGTGAAAATTAAAAAAATAAAGACTCTTTCTATTATATTAACCTCTTTTATGTTTTTATTTATTGTTAGTGTGACTGTGTTTGCTGCTGCTCCAACTCCTATAGATTCAGGTATCGATAGAATGAGCGATTTAGTGGATTTGATTAGAAATATTGCTGGATGGTTTCAAGCTATTGTGCTTATTATAGCTATAATTATGATTATGTATGCTGGTTTTTTATGGATGACTGCTGGAGGAGATGATGAAAAATTAGGTACAGCTAGAAAAACATTGATTTATGGATTAGTTGGTATTGCTGTTGTTGTTCTTGCCTATACTGCTACAGCCATAGTAACTAATTTAATGGGATAAAATTATTATTGAAATAAGATGGAATTAAAAAAGCCAGGAGAGAAAGCGTTTTATTGCTTTGCCCTGTCTGGCTTTTTTTTGTTTTCCCTCCTTTTTAGATTCCTATTCGGTAATTTACCGAACTGGATTTTAATTGTTTTACAAAGAAAAGGGTTCCTTCTTTTCCTGTAGGAGGTAGAAGGATACCTTCCGGAAGGATTTTTATTTTCCTTCCTGTTTCACAGTCCAGCAGGATTGCTTTTGGATTAGCATCCAGCCATATCCGTTCGCCTTTATTAACAATGACGCTTGTTTTGTGCAGTCCTTGTCCAGCCGGCACCGTAAGAGTACCAGGGCAGGATGGTGATGGCAGAGAAACAAGAAGTGACGTTGTCGTTGTTTGTCGTCCGGGTGAATTAATACTTTCCGCGATTTCTTTTTTCCATACTGGTATTTTTTTGATTTCTGCTACTAGATCCTTCACCTTTTTGAGTTCATTCGGTGTGAGGGTTCTTTTTTTTGCCTTATCATTTAATTTTTCTAATGCTGCCATCTTTTTTTTTATAAGATGGCTTTCAGAGGCCTGATTCGTTTTTTCACCCAATAACTCTACTTGAGAAGCTGTCATTTTTATATATAGCTTTCTATCCCATTTAGCGTATTTTTCTCCGTAGAGTACCTTATTAGGGATTAATCCTATAGTGATAATAAAAATTATCACGTATGTATATAACAAAGCTTTACGTGAAAATCTTTTTTCAAAATCGATATTTTTGTTCACTATTGTGTTAAGAACAAAAATAGTGATTTCGGTAATTATTACTATATTTAATAGGTTAGTGAATGTATAGTAGAAAATACTGGGACAGAATAAGGCGAAAATAACATGAAGTAATCCCCAGGCGATAGGAAGACAGAAATAGGGTTTAAAGAATTTCCACCACCACTCATCAGTCTTTTTTTCTTTATCTATTTCTTTTTCTTTTTCTTTCTTTTTTTGGATTATAGAAGCTGTAACTATCATTAAGCCAATTGTTATTACAGTAATCATTAATCCAAAAATGAATTTCAATGCTATCATGATATTATCCCTCCTTCTTTTTTACTTTCTTTTTCAC
>JAHJUH010000024.1 GCA_018829245.1 Patescibacteria group bacterium
AAGATGGAGAAAACCAATTAATCAGGCACAGTACTTGAAATACAAGGAAAAATCACGTAGATTTATTTATGAAAGAATTGATTACTATAATCAATTCTATAATTTTAAAATTAATAGAATTAGCGTTAGGAATCAAAGAACTAGATGGGGGAGTTGTTCTGGAAAAGGAAATCTTAATTTTAATTACAGAATCCTATTACTACCCCAATATCTAGCTGACTATATTATTGTACATGAATTATGTCATTTAAAAGAAATGAATCATTCTTTTAAGTTTTGGAATTTAGTAGTTCAAGTATTTCCTAATTATTTGGAAATTAATAAAGAATTGAGAAATAAGAGGATAATTTTATGAAAATTAAAACAGCAGAATTTATTAAAGGAATTATTGGCACTAATGAGATTATAGAAGATGAGAAACCGCAAGTAGCTTTTGTGGGCAGGTCTAATGTTGGCAAATCAAGCGTTATTAATTCATTGGTTGATAGAAAAAATTTAGTTAAATCCAGTTCTATTCCTGGTAAAACCCAGCAAATTAATTTTTTCTTAATTAATGGAAGAATATATTTCGTTGATTTGCCTGGTTATGGGTTTATTAAAATTTCTTTAAAACGAAAAGAAAAAATAAGAAGAATGATTCTTTGGTACTTATTTCGTTCAGAAATAGAATTTAAAAAGGTTGTTTTAATTATTGATGCTAAAGTTGGATTAAGCGAATTTGATAAAGAAATGCTGAATTTATTGAATAAAAATGATTTTCCAGTTGTGCTTGTAGCTAATAAGGTTGATAAGTTAAAGAAGAGTGAAGTATTTAAGAAAATAAAAGTAATTCAAGAAATGGTTGGGGATAATATAATTATTCCTTATTCAGCTAAAACTAAAAAAGGTCAAAAAGAGCTTTTAAATGAAATATTTAATTAATAAAATTATGGAGATAAATAAGCAAAAACTTTTTAAAATATTAAAAGAAAGGGTAGAAAAAGAAATTTCAACAATTGAAAAAGCTTTTAATGATGCAGTACGGGATTTTAAGGATGCACCAGGTCCAATGGAATCTGCAAGTGATACAACCCGATCAGAAAAAGATCGTATTCAGGCAATATATCAGCAGAAATTAGATGAATTAAAAAAGAGTATTCTAGAATTAGAAAAACTGGTTTTTGTTGATTCAGATATTGTAATAAAAGGGTCTTTAGTAATATGTAAAAATCCTGATCAACAAATTTATTGGATAGTGAATATAGGGATAGGTGATGATATTAAGATTAATGATCAGGAAATAATGATAATTTCTGATAAAAGTCCTTTAGGACTTAGTTTGTTAGGTAAAAGAAAAGGGGATGTTGTTAAATTTGGAATAGATAGTAATAGGAAAAAAATAGAAATAGTTGATGTAATATAAATTATTAGATAGAAAGTTTAAAAGGATTGGCCTGTTGCAGTCAATCCTTTTATAAATAATCGTTAAGTTGGAACTTTTTTGTTCCAGTGACAAACTTTTTTTCTAATTTTTTTAAAGCTTTGTTTTTTATTTGATATACTCTCATTCTGGAGATTCCAAATAATTTCTTTATTTCTTTAAGGGTGTGTTCTTTTTTTTCTCCGACTCCATAGATCATTCGAAGTACTTTTTCTTCTCTTGGAGTTAGGTAAGAAAGAATTTCTCTAGTTTTCTTCCAAATATCCTTTTTTTGAATATCTTCTTCGGGGTTAATAATATTTTTATTAGAAAATGAAAGTGAATCTTTGATTTTGATTGATTCTGGTGAATTATTTATAGGAGTATTTTCTGAAATACATCCTATTTGATAGACATCATATAATAACTTTTCTAACTCTTTTATGGGTTTCCCTATCATCTCTGCCGCTTTTTCTAAAGAAAGTGATCCTTGATTATTTCTAAGAATTATTTTTTCTACTTTCTTAAATCTTCTAAATAAATCAATTTTTTTGTCTTTATATCCAATTATAGGAAATTTTTCTTTTTTTAATAAATATAAAATAGCAGCTTTGATTCTATAGGAAGCATAATTAGAAAAAGTTTTTTCTTTTTCAGGTTCAAATTTAGGAATTGCTTGTATAAGTCCAATGTTTCCTGCTTCAATTAAATCCCATAGATCCAGAATGCCAAAATAATATCTTTTAGCTATTTTGATTACTGATTTTAGATTTGAGTTTATTAATCTAATTTTGGCTTTCTCGTCTCCATTTTCTTTTATTTTTTTAATCAGTTTATTCTCTTCTTCTTTGCTCAAATAAGGAAAAGAATAAACTTTGCTAATGTATTTTCTTAGTTCTTTTCCATATTCCATTTTTGTTCATCTCCTTTTTTTTATATATTTGATTATTAAATAACTTATTTTATAAGTATAATATTTCTTGAATATTTTTACAATGTCTTGATAAAATATTATTATATTAAAAGATATGTTATAATATTTATATATTTGGTTTATCTTAATGAAGAAGGGGGGTGAAAATATGAATTGGACAAAAGCAATAGGTTTTGGTGTTTTAATCTGGCTTATAATGTTTGCTGTTGTTTCAGCTATTTCAGATTGGTATCAAGGTAATATATGGGTAAAGGTAATTGTTATTCTTTTAGCTGGTGTAATCGCTTTCTTTTTAGCTGGAAATGTTAAGCCAGGTTCAACTGGTTTAGCTCTAGGATATGGCTTGGTTTGGGTTGTCGTTGGTCTGGTTTTGGATTATCTTGTTACCAAGCAATTTAATTCAGAGATTTTTAGTTTATGGTCTGTATGGACTAGCTATGCTTTAATTCTCGTAGCACCACTTTTGAAAGTTGAAAAGTAATCTTAATTTGAAATAAAGTTTAGGTTAATTTTATTTTCTGGATAATTGATCTATGAGTATATTTTTATTTTTTTAAAATAATATTGACTTATTTTTTTAAATATTGTATTATGGAATAAATATAAATAGTTCTTTTTTTAACACTATTTTTAAAAAGGAGGAAAAAATGCCAAAGGTAAAAATGCCAAAAAGATGCGTGGTTTGCGATTCTGAGCT
>JAHJUH010000025.1 GCA_018829245.1 Patescibacteria group bacterium
ATTAGCAAAAGTAGATCTGCCATGTTCTCGAATAGTTCTTAATCTACCAACTAAAACTAATTCTTTTCCATCTTTAGATAATTCTTCAAATTCTTCGACTGCTTTATTACAAACAATAGTTCGGTTTGTTTTAGCTGGATAAGGATCAATTCCAGCTTTTTTAATATTTTCCAGTTTTTTTAAACGTTCTTTTTTAATTTGTTTAATGTTAGTCATAATGACATTATTTAATACTTATAATCTTATACTTCATATTTCCATTAGGTGTTTCTACTTCAGCTATATCACCAACTTGATGCTCTAAAAAGGCCTGGCCAATTGGCGATTCATTGGAAATCTTTCCTTGGGCTGGATCAGCCTCATGAAAGCCAACAATTATAAAAGTTTGTTTCTTTGATTCAGAACGTCCATTTATTAACTTTGCTTCAATAATTGATCCTATTTGTATTTTCTTCTGGCTTTTTCTATTTGGTTCAATCAAAGTTGATTTTTCAATAATCTCTTTTAACTCTATAATTTTGCCCTCATTAAAAGCTTGGGCTTCTTTAGCAGAGGAATATTCAGCATTTTCAGATAGATCACCTAATTCCTTAGCTTCTTCTAATCGCTTAGCTATTTCCTGTCTTTTAGTTATCTCACGATTCTTTAACTCCTCCTTTATTTTTTCTAAACCTTCTATAGAAATATATTTCATATAAATTAAAATTTCTAATTTCTAATTTCTAATTTCTATTAAATTTCTAATAAATTAATTTCTAAACAATTGTCATTCTGAATCAGTTCTCTCTTGTCATTCTGAGGGCTTTAGCCCGAAGAATCTAAGATCCTTCGCTAACGCTCAGGATGACAATGAAAGAAAGTCATCAGGATGACAATGAGATAGGTTTGAAAATTAAAGAATTAATAATTTAATGAAAATTGAGAATTGAAAATTGAAAATTATTTTCGTTTATTGATTAAAATACCATTCTAATGCTTCTTTGGCAACTGGGACTGCTGCGCTATGGCCTTCCCCGCCGCCTTCAACTAAAACTACAATGACAATTTCAGGATTATCATATGGAGCAAAACCAACAAACCAAGCATGGGTTTGTTCTTTTGTTCCAAATTGAGCAGTACCTGTTTTCCCAGCTACTTTAACAGACAAATTGGACAAGGCTTGAGCTGATCCGCTTAAAACAGCTTCGCGCATGCCCTTTTGAACTATCTCTAAATTATCTAACTGAATAAAATTACTTCTTACAACTTTTATAGGTATATCTTCCCTTATATTCCCATTTAAATCAATAATTTTATCAACTAATTGCGGTTGATACAAAATACCATCATTAGCAATAGCAGCTATGGCCATGGCCATTTGAATTGGAGTAACTAAAATATCTCCTTGGCCAATTGATAAATGATAAGTATCTCCTAAATACCAGTCCTCTTTCCATTCTTTGTCTGGAATAAGGCCAGCTTCTTCATTAGGCAAATCTATCTGAGTAATATTTCCTAAGCCAAAGTTTTGAAGATAGGTTTTTATCTTATCAACCCCCAATCCTTCAATCTTATCATAACCGCCTCCTAAGGCATAAAAAAAAGTATTACATGACTCAGCAATAGCTTTAACAATATCAATTAATCCATGTGTTTTCCAATCAGGATAATAATAAACAATTTCAGGATTATATTTATTAACAATACTTAATCCTCCTTGGCAATTAATTGTCTCTTTTGGTGTAATAATTTTTTCTTCTAAAGCAGCAGCAGCAATTAAAGGCTTAATTATTGATCCTGGAGGATACTGACCGGATAAAGCCCTGTTTAAAAAAGGATAATTAGAACTGTTTTCTAAAGATTCTAAATCTTCCTGAGAAATTCCTTGAGCAAAAAGATTATTATCAAAACTAGGCAAACTAACTAATGCCATAACACCGCCATTATTAGGATTAACAGCCAAAGCAACTGCTTTTCTTGTTCCTTTTACAGACTTAGGTATCTGTTCAAGAGATTGATAAAGTTTTTCCTGTAATCCTTGATTAATAAAAAGAACTAATCCTTGACCTGGCTGAGAAGGCTTATCAGCTAATAGTTTTTGAGTTTTGCCAAGAGAATCAACCTCTATTTGTTCTTGGCCAGGCTTTCCTTTTAATATATCTTCATACTGATATTCTAAACCAATCTTGCCAATCTTGTCTCCTAAAGAATAATCTGAATAGCTTTTTAAATCAGATCTATCAACTTCTCCAGTATAACCTAAAATGTGTGAAAAATACAATCCTGAAATATATTGTCTCTGAGTGTTCTTTTCCATTCGCAATCCTGGCCAATCATTAATCAATGTTTCTAAAATTAAAGCTAAAGATCTTTCAATTCCTCTAATTAAAACTACTTGGCTAACCTGCCCTTTAGCTTTCCCTATTTTCTCCCTAAAGCCTATAATTAACTCATCATTGTATAGAATTGATATGGATTCTTCTTGATTTTCATCTCTAAAAATGTTAGCTATTTCCCTTAAAATCTTTTCTTGAACTAAATCTGGATTATCTAAGAAGTCAACCACATTTACTACTAAATCAAAACTAGGAATATTGTAAACTAACGGCTGGCCAGAACTATCATAAATGATTCCTCTGGGCGCAGCTGTGGAATAAATTCTCAATCTATTGCCTTGAGACAAATCATAATAGTAATTTCCTTTAACAACTTGAAAATATCCAGCTCTAAGGAATAGGGCAAATAAACAAACAATGATCAAAGCATAAAAAAGAATAAAATTCCTATTTTTAATTGGATTTTCTAGTTTACCTTTTTCTTCTAAGGAACGAATGGCTTCAGCATCCAAAAAAATCTCTTCAGCTTCAATATCTTCTTGTCCCTTATTCTTAATGAAATATTTTTTTAGCTCCATAAAGAAAGATAATAGCCATAATTAGATTATATGATAATTCAATGAATAAATGTTGTAAATTTAAAATTAAATCAATTTGAAATAATATGGCTAAAATAATTATTAAAATACTATAAATCAAACTACCTAAAACAATTAAGCTAATCATTGCCCAAAAATTAGTTGTTGAAAAAACATTTCTATTAAGCCAGTCAATTGAATAAACAGAACCAATTAAACTTAAACTAATCAGACCAAAAGGCAAACCAGAAAACAATTCTATTAAAAATCCTATTAAAACAACAATCCACCAAATCCTTTCAAAAGTTTTTAAAACAACTAAAGTTAAAATTAAAATTAAAATTAAATTAGGTCCAGTATTAAAAACAACTAAAAAAGGCGCGGCAGATACCTGAAGAATAATTGCTAATATGAAAATTAAGATAACTAAAAAGTTTTTCATAAAGATCTTATTATTTAATCACAAAAACTTTTTCTAGATTATTGAAATCTGCAATTGGTTCAACTTCAGCTGTTTGCGACATCTGAACATCTAAAGAAAATACTTTTTGAATTTTTCCAATTAATAATCCTGGAGGAAATATCCCAGATAAGCCAGATGTAATTACTATTTCACTCTCCCTTATTTCCTCCCCCTGGGGCAATAAGTCAAGAATTAAATTTAATCCCTGATTTCCTCTGATTAAACCAGTTATTCCTGATTCTTGAATTAAAACATTAATCCGGCTATTTGGATCAAGAATTGACTGAACTATTGAAAAAGAATCAAAAACCTCAATTACTTGTCCAACTAAAATATTACCAGAAGTAATAATAGCTGCTTTTTTCTTAACTCCGTCTTTTGATCCTTTATTAATCAAAAATGATTTTCCTGAATTAGATAAATCCCAGCCGATAATATGAGCTAAGATAAGGCTGTTATTCTTTGGTAATTCTAATCCCATTTGCTGGCGCAAAAACTCATTTTCTCTAACAACTTCTTCTAATTGAATAACCTGGCCAAAAAGATTTTCACTTTCCTGTTTAAGCTCAATATTCTCTTGATTAAGAGAATTCATTGAAAAAAGAAAATTAATAAAATTATCAATTTTTAATGAATACTGATAAATAATTTCCTGTGTAGAAACTGTTAATTTTAAAATAATATTCTGCGGAGTTTTTAACCAGCCTTGAAAATTAAAAAAAATAAGGATAAATATTATTAGTAAAGATAAAATTAAAGGATGGCTAAAAAATTTTCTCATAAATTTATCGTTCTTTCGCAAGAAAGAATCAAATTTATTCTATCATAAAAAACAAAAATCTGATAGTAAACCCCGTAGTAGAATTTCGAAATAGATTTTTCTAAAAAAATCTAATTTATGAAATAATTCGAAATTTCACTACAGGGTAAATAAACTATCAGACCTTTGTCCGTTTAAATAAATTAGTTTTAACAATTTATTACATTGGATTTTCTTCAGAAGAGTCTTCTTCTGGAGTTTCTGATGGCATTTCGTCTGATGACATTTCAGTTGGAGCAGATGTTTCAGGCTCTTGTGGAGTTTCAGGAACTTCGGAAATGCTTGAAATATCATCTCCTTTATCTTCTTTACCTGACTTCATCCAAAAGAATAAGCCAGCTATAACAACTAAAGCAATTATTATCCAAATCCACATAGTTTTATCCTTTCTTTATTAATTATTTTATTAAAAACTCTTATATTTAAATTCTATCATAATTCATTAAAAAACAAAAATAAATCTGTGGATAACCTGCTCTAAGGAACGTCCTTATAATAAGATTTCAAAACCAACCAAGGAAAAATAATTACTGCGTTAAAAACACGTCTTATTCTCCATGGCTGAAAAATAAAACGCCAAAGCCATTCTAATCCCAAAGATTGTAAAAATCTTGGAGCTCTTTTAGTTTTGCCGGAAATAAAATCAAAAGCTCCGCCTACTCCAATAGCTAATTTAACTGATGGCATTTTTTTTAAATTCTCATTAATCCATTTTTCCTGTTTAGGCATTCCCAAAGCAACTAAAAGAATTTCTGGTTGAATTTGATTTACCATGCCTATAACCTTATCCATATCTTCATAGCCATCTGCTTTTCCAATAATATTAGAACCTAAAACAATTGCTGCTTTTTCAACTGATTCTTTTGTTCCGCCAAAAAGAAATATTTTTGAATATCTATTAGATATTTCTTTTACTAATTCTACTCCAGAAATCTGCTCTTTTAATAGATAGTTTAAAAACTTAGCTGCGAATAAAAGACCTTTGCCATCACATAAAGATAAATCCGCTTTATTAATAATCTGCTGAAAATATCTATCTTTATTCGCTTGAACTATAAAATTAGAATACAATAGAACAATATAATGTTGCTGATCATCTTTTAAAAAACCATCTATTTTTTGAAAAACCTGGTTTTTAGTTAAGTTATCAATTTTTATTCCTAATATTTTCATTTGTTGTAAGGTCGGACCTTGAAATGCCTAACCTTTCAATTCAACTGATTCTAAAACAGCATAATCAGGTCCTTGTCTTGATAAATTGCTTTGCATTACTTCTATGGAATCAACTGAAAAAATCAAAGAAATTTCTTTATCTATTATTGGTTTTTCAGGTAATTGCTTCCATTGATCTTGTTTAATTCTAGCTAAAGTAATATGAGGGCGAAAAGGCCAATTTCCATGAGAATTGTTTTCAATTAAACCAGATAATTTTTCTCTTAATTGACCTAAAAATTCATTTTTCTTTCCCATAACCCAAATCATCCTCTCTTGCTTATTAAGAGGGCCATAACAAATTTGATTTAGTTCAATCTCAAATGACTTTTCCTGCTTAGCCACTTCTTTAGTTAAATGGCATATTTCTAACATTTCTTCATCATTAACATAACCAATAAAAACCAAAGTGATATGCAAGTTTTGCTCCCTAGTCCATCTTACTGGCAAATGACTCCATTGCTCTTGAAATTTTACTAATTGTCTTTTAACCTTATCAGGTAAGTTAAAAGCTAAAAAAATTCTACGTCTTTTTGTATTCATACCCCGTAGTGAAATTTCGACTTTTATAATCAAAATCTCTTATTATTAATGTTTTTACATTTTATAATCACTGATTATACTTATATTCCCCGTTTCTTTTTTCGCCTTTGCCCAGTAGTAGAAATTTGACAGATATTTTGCTTTGCAAAATATCAAATACCAGAGGCAGTCAAATTTTCACTACTGGGTTTGGCGAAATGTCGAAATTCTACTACGGGGCATAATACTTCTAATTATATCAGAATGAGAGTATAATGAAAATATATGGCATTAAAAAAATCAACCAAAAAAAGCTGTTCTAAAAAAAGCACGGCTCAAAAAAAGAAAAAAGAGACAGATATTCAAAAAATTATTAATCATTACTTTCATAGTAAGGGTTTAAGCTTGGATAAAATTAAAAAAGATGCTAAAAAAAAGAAAATAATATATTCCAGATACACTCGCCCGGCTAAACAGCTCTTAGAATTAGCTGGATCAATACGAGAATCTAAAAAAGCCATTACTAAAGTGGCTCGTTGGGCTAAATCAAGAAATCTGGACTATGCTATTGAAACTGTTTTTAAAAAATGGCTGGAATTAGACAGATTAAAGCCAAAAGAAATAGTTAAAAAGCCATTTTTTAGAAATAATCCTATGATTTGGTCAAGAAGCAGAAAAAAATGGTATGTGATTAGTGAAGACAATGAATGGAAAGAATTTGCTGGCGAAGAAAAAGACATTGAATGGAAAATTGTAAAATAATATGAAATTATTTATCCAAACAGGCCAAAACAATTCAATTCTCCGACAAAAAGCAGAAAAAGTCAAAGAAATCACGCCTCAAATCAAAAAGGTGATTTTAGATATGATTGAAACAATTAAATCTAATGAAAATAGTGTTGGGTTAGCTGCTCCTCAAATTAACCAATCTCTCCAGATTATTGTTTTTAAATTAGAATCAGAAAAAGACCCTATTGCTTTAATTAATCCTAAAATTAAAAAAGCTTCTTGGAGAAAAGAAACAATGAATGAAAGCTGTTTAAGTTTGCCTGATTTTTATACTCCTGTTAAACGATCAAAAAAAATTACTGTTCAAGGATTAAATATTAATAATGAATTGATTAAAATAAAAGCTGAAGGATTTTTAGCCAGAGTTATTCAACATGAAATTGATCATTTGAATGGAATCTTAATCTGTGATAAAAAACCATGAATTACAAAATCATCTTCATTGGCACTTCTCAATTTGCTGTGCCTGCATTAAAAAGCTTGATTGAAAATAAATATAACATTATTTGTGTCATTACTTCGCCAGATAAGCCTATTGGACGAAAACAAGAAATCATTCACTTACCTATTAAAAAAACTGCTTTAGAACATAATTTAAAAATCCTTCAACCAGAAAAAATATCAGATATTGCTTCTAAAATATCGGATTTAAAACCAGATTTAATTATTACTGCTGCTTACGGGCAAATAATTCCAGAAGATATTCTAAAAACTCCTCAATTTGGCTGTCTTAATCTTCATCCATCTTTATTGCCTAAATACCGAGGCCCTTCACCTATTCAAACAGCAATTCTCAATGATGATAAAACAACAGGATTAACAATTATGCTCATGGATGAAAAAATGGATCATGGCCCAATTATTTCCCAAATAAAAATTAAAATTAATGATCAATTTAATTACCAATCCTTAGAAAAAAAACTATCTCAAGAAGCAGCTATTCTCCTTATTAAAACTCTTCCTCAATATGTCCAAAATCAAATTAAGCCAAAATCTCAAGAAGAAGAAAAAGCTAGCTATACAAAAATACTTACACGTGAAGATGGAAAAATTAATTGGCAGCAAACTAACCATGAAATTGAAAGAAAAATCAGAGCTTTTTATCCCTGGCCTGGAGCTTGGACTGAATTCAATGGAAAAAGAATAAAAATTCTTAAAGCTAAGATAACCAGCCAAGGATTTTTAGAATTAGAACTTGTTCAGCCAGCTGGAAAAAAACCAATGACTGGTGAAGAATATTTTAAAGGAAATCCTATAACATAATACTTGATTTTTCGTATAGTATCGTATATAATCATATATATCTGAAAATATATGAAAAAAGAAAGATTATACAAAAGAATAAAGCTTTCTAATAAGATCCTTATTAAAATAGCAGAAATTGATGAAATGAAAGGAAAATGGATCGGGTCATTGACTCTTAATCCTAGAATTTTAAATCAGCTAAAACGCTCTGTTATTATTACTAGCACAGGTTCATCTACTCGTATTGAGGGATCTAAGATGACTAATCGCGAAGTCGATCGTTTTTTGCGTGGCATAAATCAAGGAATTCCCAAAAATAGAGATGAAGAAGAAGTTGCTGGTTATGCTGATTTACTTGGCAGGATATTTGACCACTATAAATCTCTAAAAATAAGTGAAAATAGAATTTTGCAACTTCATGAAATTATGCTCAAATTTTCTAAAAAAGATAAGCAACATCGTGGAAAATATAAAACAGAAGATAATAAAGTCGCTATTATAGAAAAAGGTAAAATTAAAAAAATACTTTTCAATCCAACGCCGCCATGGTTAGTAAAAAAAGAAATGGATGATATTTTAGAATGGGTTAAAAAAAATCAAGAAAAAAAAGATATTCATCCTTTAGTTGTAATCGCCAATTTTATTTTTGAATTTTTAGCCATCCATCCATTTAAAGATGGGAATGGACGTCTTTCCCGCGCCTTGACTAATCTTATGATGCTACAAAATGGATACATATATATACCTTATATATCATTGGAAGAAATTATTGAAGATAAACAATCTGAATATTATTTAGCTTTGCGAAAAACGCAAAGAAATCACAAAACAATCAATGAAAATATTGAACCATGGCTAATATTCTTTTTGGATTGTGTTTTTGTCCAAGCTCAAAAAGCCCTTGATCTCTTAAAAGGAAAAGATCCAGAGAGTTTGCTTTCAGAAACACAAAAGAAAATTTATGATCTATTTACTAATAATATTGAATTAAAAGTTTCAGAGATTAAAAATAAAACTAAGATTCCGTTGCCAACAATCAAGGCATCAATGGCACGATTAGTAAAATATGGACTAATTGAAAAAATAGGACAAGGTCCTGCTACAAGATATAGGTTAATAAAAATTAACTAAAAAAATTTTATTATGTCTTTCTCTATTGGCATTATTGGCTTGCCTAATGTTGGCAAATCAACGCTTTTCAAAGCCCTAACCAAACAACCAGTTAATATCTCCAACTATCCTTTTTGCACTATTGATCCTAATGTTGGCATTGTTACTGTTCCTGATAAACGATTAAAAGATATCTCTAAAGTAATTAAACCAGAAAAAATAACTCCCACTGTAATTGAATTTGTTGATATTGCCGGGTTGGTTAAAAACGCTCATCAAGGCGAAGGATTAGGCAATCAATTTTTAGCACATATTTATGCTGTTGATATGATCCTTTTAATAACTCGATGTTTTAAAGATGAAAAAATTACCCATATGGAAAAGGATATAGACCCTAAACGAGATTTTGAAATAATAACTAACGAGCTTAGATTAAAAGATGAAAAATTGGCAGAAAAACCATTATTAAACATTTGTAATATCCAAACTGAAGGTATAAACAAAGAATTTAATAAGTGTGATTTAAAAATAGATATAAAATTGGAGTTAGAAACAAGCGAACTATCAAAAGAAGAACAAAAAGAATTGGAATTACCCCCTTCAAAATTAAACCAATTAATTAAAACTTGTTATCAAATATTAGATTTGATTACTTTTTATACTATCACTGGCGGACAAGAAACAAGGGCTTGGACTTTGAAAAAAAACTCATTTGCGCCTCAAGCTGGCAAAGCTGTTCATAGCGACTTTAAAGAAAAATTCATTAGGGCAGAAGTAATTAATTGGGAAAAATTAATTAAAGCTGGTAATTGGCAAAAAGCTAGAGAAAAAGGCATTCTTCAAACCCAGGGGAAAGAATATATTGTTCAAGACGGCGATGTAATAGAGTTTAAAATTTAACCTTGACCTTTGCTTGTTTCTTTGTTAATCTATACTAATGAATAAAGAAAATAAATCTTATCAATTAACTTGCCTATTCCTTTCTTCGCTTAATCAAGAAAAAATAGATGAGATTATTCAAAAGATAAAACAATTAATTACTGCTGAAAACGGATCTATTTCTGAAACAACTAAACCAATTAAAAAAAATTTAGCTTATCAAATTAAAAAACATTCAGAAGCTTTTTTTTGGAGCCCAAGTTTTCTTTTATCTGCTGAAGCGATTAATAAATTTCGCCAGCAATTAGATTTAGAAAAAAATATTCTTCGTTATTTAATTAATATTAAAAAAACAGAAACTGATCCTATTAAAAAAGAAACCTCTAAAAAATCCTTAAATGAAATGGTTGATAAAATAGAGCCATTAATAGATAAAAAAATGTCTTTAGGAGAAATGGCAAAAAAACCAGTGAAAGAAAAAATTAGTTCTGATAAAAAGGAAAAAGTTAAAATAGAAGAATTAGATAAAAAATTAGAAGAAATTCTTAATCAATAAAAAATAGCTAATGAGTAATAAAGATTACTCTTTGTTTATTATCTTTATTGACTAATTTTATGAATCTTAATAAAGCAATTATTGTTGGTCGTTTAACCAGAGATCCAGAAACCAAAGCATTGCCTTCTGGACAATCAGTTTCCTCTTTTGGATTAGCCACTAATCGTGTTTGGACTGACCAAAGCGGAAACAAGCAAGAAGCAACTGAATTTCATAATATAGTTACTTTTGGCAAATTAGCTGATATTTGCTCTAATTATTTAAGTAAGGGACGCTTAATTTTAATTGAAGGATATATTAAAACCCGTTCTTGGGAAGGCCAAGACGGACAAAAAAAATATAGAACAGAAATTATTGCTAATAATATGCAAATGGGACCAAGAAGCGGATCTTCTGAAATTAAAGAAGCTCCTAGTCAAACAGATACAAATCAAACTCCTCCAACTCAAGAAGAAATTCCAATTATTGAAGTTGAAGAGCCAATAAAAAATGAAGAAACACCTCTAACTAAAGAAAAAGAAGGCTTAACGCCAGAAGGCGTTAATGTTAAAGACATACCTTTTTAAAAATTATGAAACCTTGTTATTTCTGCCAACAAAAAATTAAAGAAATTAATTATCAAAATCCTGAATTGCTTAATAAGTTTACATCTGGTCAGGGAAAAATCATTTCTCCTAAACGAACTGGCTCATGCGCCAAACACCAGAGAAGATTAGCCAAAGCAATAAAAAGAGCCCGTATTATGGGCATTTTACCATTTACAAGGAAGTAATTATTCAAGTATTCAAGGTCCGACCTGTCAAGCGAAACCTTTTGTAAAAGGTTTCTACTTGCCTATGTCGGACCTTGTGAGTTGATTATATCGCCTTTTTAATCTCCTTAATAATCTCCGTTGTTAAACGGGGATTTTCTTTTAAACTAATTTTAGCTGCTTCTAAACCTTGTCCAAGTTTTTCATCTTTGTAATTAAACCAAGCGCCTGATCTATTAACCACGCCTAATTTCAATCCAGTATTTAAAATATCAGCTAATCGAGAAATTCCTTCATTGTAAAAAATATCAAATTCAGTTTGTTGAAAAGGAGGCGCCACCTTATTCTTAACCACTTTGGCCTTTACCCTATTTCCAATAATTTGATCTCCTTGCTTAATTTGAGCTGATCTGCGCAAATCCAAACGAACAGATGAATAAAACTTTAAAGCCTTGCCGCCTGATGTTTCTTCTGGATTACCAAAAACTATTCCTATTTTCATTCTTATCTGATTGATGAAAATAATGGTTGTTCCGCTTTTAGCAGTCAGCGCAGTAAGCTTACGACAATTATGTACTACTACTCCATTTGTCACAAAATTAGGTTTATCTTTTATAGTTAAATCATACACTGCTCTTTTTCCTATAGGAGAAATAGAAACAATATTATTCCAATAAACTTCCTCTTTAGTTAATTTTTTTAATTCTTTATTTTCAATAAAATCAGCGATCTTTTCTAAATGTTTTCGAGATAATCGCAAACGATCTGGCTTAAATTCTGGAAAAGAAGTTCTGTTAAATAAACCAAAAAGATGAGAAATATCTTGGCCAGTATGACCAGCCAAATAAACTACCTCTTTAACTTTAGGAACTAATTGATAAGGAAAAACATCTTGAAATGGCATATTTTTTGATTTCCATTCTCCATCTACTAATTCTTTTAATCTCCCTTCTTTTGCCCCGACTACCCCAATTTCACTAGCAAAAATTTGAATATTTTTCCTGCCTTGAATAATTAACTTATAAAGAACGTGAGGTAAAGGTCTTTTTTGAGACCAACGACTAACAATACCAAAACGAAGTAATAAAAATTGCAGCTGCTTTATCAATTTCAGAGAAGAAGATGAATAAATTATAGCCTTAGCTGAAGAATCAATATGCCCATCACAAGACCAGATTCGTGAAATAAACAATGCTACCTGTTGATTAGAAAGCTGAAAAATTGTTGAAGGAATATCTTTTTGAGGCGACTTTTTCCCAAAAACTCCTTCTCTTCTTAATAATTCCTTTACTGGAGAACGATATGAACCTAAAGGCAAATATTTCTTTTTACTAATCCTATAATCCTTATAACTTTTTTGACAAAGTTCACAATTTAATTTTTGTAAAGCTACATTTAAATCATTAATAATTTTTGAATCAATATTAGCAAAACCAAGATTGTAATTTGAAGATGTAAAATTTCCATCACCAAGAATATAAGCGATAATTTTTACTTCTTCATCAGTTAATTTTTTTTTATTCTCTTTATTTAATGCTAATTTAGACTCAGGAATTCTACGAGGAATCGCTAAAGAATCCTGAGTAGTTAAATCTTTAACCTGCTTCCAACCATTTAAAGTAAGGACCAAATGATCATCAGTAAGTTTTAAAATATGACCATCTTTTGTTTTTACTTCTAAACATTCTTTTTCTCCTTGAGGAAGCCAATCAACCACTTTTGAAATGATAAACTTACCTTCTTTTTCATTATAAGTTAAAGAATGCCAAGGCAATCTATTTTCCACAATTTCTTTAATTGTAGAAATTTTTCCAGAAATCGGATTAATTAATTCACTATCTTCAGCCAAGCACGCTTGACTCATTAATCTAGCCTGCAACCCCATATGTGATTGTCCCATCTCCCCTTCAATTTCTGCCTTAGGAGTTAAAGCTGCTACTGAATCAATTATCACCACATCAACAACGCCTGATTTAACCAAACTTTCTAAAATTTCTAATGCTTGTTCGCCAGTATCTGGCTGAGAAATTAATAAATCATTAATTTCAACACCTATTTTCTTAGCATATTCTGGATCTAAAGCATGTTCAGCATCAATAAAAGCTGCCAAGCCATCTTTTTTCTGAGCTTCTGCTACTATATGAAGAGCTAAAGTGCTTTTCCCGCTTGATTCTGGCCCAAAAATTTCAATGATTCTGCCTTTAGGCATACCTCCTACTCCTAAAGCCAAATCTAAAGAAATAGAGCCAGTAGGAATAACATCAACATCAACTCGTTTTGCTTCGCCTAATTTCATAATTGAACCATCGCCAAAACGACCCTTGATTTCATCAATAGTAGTTTCTAATATTTTAATTCTATCTTCTTTTGTAGATTTCCCCTCCACTGTTTTCTTTTTAACCATA
>JAHJUH010000026.1 GCA_018829245.1 Patescibacteria group bacterium
CCACGCGCTCGGCGCGTGGTTAGTCGGGGTTCTGTTCAAAAAAAGTTAGAATTTCAACCAAAAGGTACCGCCTTCGTCCGCCGAAGCTAAAGTTTCGTCGGACTACGGCGGACGCAGTCCGCCTAGTCCAGAAGATTTAGCGAAGGAGGATATATATGCTAAAAAATATGTGGTATATTTATATTTTAATATGAAAAACCATATCAAATGGTCAGCTTCTGAATTTGAATACTATAATAAAGAAAAATCCTGGTTTATAATCGCTGGCATATTTGCTGGTATCTTGTTTTTATGGGCTTTGTTCACTAAAAACATTCTTTTTGCTTTATTAGTCGGATTAGGATATTTTTCAATAATTGTTCATGGATTGAAAAAACCAAAGAATATAGACCTAGCTATTACTCCTAAAGGAGTTCAAATTGAAAAAACTGTTTATCCTTTTGATAATTTAAAATCCTTTTGGATCTTTTATGACCCAGATGGATCAAAAGAAATCAGCTTACGAAGTAAAAAAACAATTATGCCATATATTAAAATACCCTTAGGTAGCCAAAACCCAGCTGAAATCAGAAAAATCCTAATTAAATATCTTCCTGAAAGAAAACATACAGAATCTTTAATTGATAATATATCCAAAGGTTTAAGATTTTAATGTCCTCCCCGCCGAGCGGGGTAAAATAGAGCGCCCATAGCTCAGTGGATAGAGCGCTTCCTTGCGGAGGAAGAAGTCGTAGGTTCAAATCCTACTGGGCGTACTAATGCTAAATTTATCATCTAAAATTGAAAATATTAAAAAAGTAGGTCCTGCTTATTTGAAAAAGCTTCATCGGCTTAACATCAAAACTATTCAGGACCTATTTTTTCATTTCCCCCACCGGTATAATGATTTTAGCAAGAGAGTTTTAATCAGCCAGCTTAAACAAGGGCAAATAGCAACTATTCAGGCAGAAATTAGTGAAATAAAGAATACTCGGATTCCTTATAGAAATCTTCGTAAAAAAATGATTTTAACTGAAGCTTTGGTTAAAGACAAAAGCGGCACTATTAAAATTATCTGGTTTAACCAACCATATTTAATTGATACTTTAAAGAAAGGTAAAATAGCTAATTTTTCAGGCAAACTAACCTTTGCTAAAAAAACTCTTTCTCTTTCTAATCCAGTTTATGAAATGGTTGGTATAGAAAAAGATACTACTCATACTGGCCGAATTATCCCTATTTATCCTGAAACCGCTGGTTTATCATCTCGTTATCTCCGCTATTTAATTAAACCGCTTTTACCTTTAACTGATAAAATATCTGACTTTTTGCCTCAACAAATCAAACAAGAATTTAATTTATTTAATCTTAATCAAGCCATTAAGCAAATTCATTTTCCAGACAATCCTGTTTCAACTCAAAAAGCTCGCCAACGATTGGCCTTTGATGAGTTTTTTTTAATTCAATTAAGTACGATTAAACAAAAACAAAAACTAGCTCAAGAAAAAGCGTCTAATATTTCTTTTGATCAAAAACTAATTAAAACTTTTGTTAAAAACCTGCCTTTTAAATTAACCGATGATCAGCGAATAAGTACTTGGGAAATTCTTCAGGATATTAATCAAGATAAGCCAATGAATAGATTGCTTAATGGAGATGTTGGATCAGGTAAAACCATTATTGCCATCATATCTGCATTAGAAACTGCCAAAGCTGGATTTCAAACTGCTTTAATGGCCCCAACAGAAATATTAGCTAAGCAGCATTTTGAAACTTTTAATCAATTTCTTAAAAAATCTAATTTAAAAATTGCTTTGCTAACCAGCTCTGAAGCCAGTTTAAATAAAAAAACAACTAGCGCTCTATTAAAGAAAAAAATTGCTAATGGAGAAATAGATATTATTATAGGAACTCATTCTTTAATCCAAAAAGGTTTGTCTTTTAAAAATCTAGCTTTAACTATTATTGATGAACAACATCGTTTTGGCGTTGCTCAACGAGCTGCTTTACAAAAAAGAATTTATCAAATAGAAGATGGATTGCCAACTATTCCGCATTTACTTTCAATGACCGCAACTCCTATTCCCAGAACCTTAGCTTTAACCCTCTATGGCGATCTGGATATTTCCTTAATTAAAAAAATGCCTCAGGGCAGAAAAAAAATCATCACTAAAATTATTACTCCAGATGATCGCCAAAAAACCTATGACTTTATCAAAAATCAGATTAAACAAAAAAAACAGGCCTTTGTTATTTGCCCGTTAATTGATGAATCTGAAAAAGATATGATGACAGAAGTTAAGTCAGTTACCCAAGAATATGAAAAACTTTCTAAAAAAATATTTCCTCAATTAAAAATTGCCATGCTTCATGGCAAGCTCAAACCAAAAGAAAAAGAAAATATTATGAAAGAATTTCAAAAAGGAAAAACAGATATTTTGATTTCTACTTCAGTAGTTGAAGTTGGAGTTGATATTCCAAATGCCACAGTAATGATGATTGAAGGAGCTGACAGATTTGGATTAGCCCAGCTTCATCAATTTAGAGGACGAATTGGCCGAGGTAAAGATCAGTCCTATTGTTTTCTCTTTACTGATTCATTAACACAAAAAACCAATCAACGATTAAAAGCTATTTCTATTAGTCAAGATGGCTTTGAATTAGCTGAAAAAGATTTAAAAATCAGAGGAGCTGGTGATTTTCTTGGAACCCGTCAATGGGGATTGCCTGATTTAATAATGGCTTCTTTAAATGATATTAATTTAATCAAACAAACCCGTCAAGCAGCCAGCATAGTTTTAGAAAAAAATTTAATTAATCAAAATCTTGAAAAGAAACTAAAAAAGTTTCAAAGAAATATTCACCTAGAATAAGGTCCGACCTTAAAACCCCTAACCTTTCCATCTAAAATACTTAATACGTGGAAAGATATAAGGCATCGTTAGTTAAGGTTAGGGGTTTTAAGGTCGGACCTTGATTTAGGGTTGACAAAGGCAAATTATTAATCTAATCTATAATTAAGATTACTTTCTTTAACATTTAAATAGAGGA
>JAHJUH010000027.1 GCA_018829245.1 Patescibacteria group bacterium
AGCTTTGAATAGAATTAATAACTATATGAAAAATATAAGATACCAAAATAGGGATTCACGTCTTGAAACATCAGGAAAAATTATTGGTTGTTATGAAAGAGAATTTTATTGTTTCTCAAATTTTTCTAGTTTTGCTGTAAAATGGAAAGGAAAGGTTTGGTCGACTTCAGAACATGCTTATCAAGCAGCGCATTTTTTTAAAACTGCGCCAGCTCTTGCTAAACAAATTCATAAAGCAAAATCAGCGCATGAAGCATATAAATTAGCTAAGGCGAATGTAGATAAAGCTCCAAAAAATTGGAATGAAATAAAGGTTTTGGTTATGGAAGATATTGTTAGACATAAATTAAAACAAAATCCATATGTAATGCATAAATTAATGCAAACTGGGAAAAGACTTATTGTTGAGGATTCGCCTAAAGATAATTTTTGGGGATGGGGATCAAAACGAAACGGCAGGAATGAATTGGGAAAAGTTTGGATGAAAATCCGAGATGAAATAAATAATAAGTAAAGATAAAAAAATTTAAAAGAAATAAAAAGGAACTCTTAATGAGTTCCTTGTTTGGTTAGGTTGTTAGGTATTACTTTGGGGTCCAGGGCATATGAGTTGATTTTCCGCCGGGAATTCTGACGGTGGTATGTCCTTCAGAGATATTGCCTTGCTTATCAATCTTAAAAGTTTCGTGCATATCTCCGACGCCCAAAGGTGATTTGCCAATAGGTTGAATTCCAAATCCATTTTTTAGCGGTTTGAAACAACTGTTGTTATCCTTCATTTTTCACCCTCCTTTTTTAATGGGTTTTTAAAAATACATAATGTTAATATACTACTGTTATCCTATCATATTAATATTTATTTTCAAGTATAAAAAATTGCTAAATAGGTGTTTTTTTGATATAATTAATTAAAATTAAAGATTTAATACAAAGGTCAAGTAATAATTAATTTAAGGAGAATAAAATGTCAATTAAAAAAAATTTCACTAATGAAGATGCTAAAAGGATTGGCGAAGCAATAGGGATTGATTGGAGTAAATTTGATATAGATCAATTCAGAATTGGATTGGATGTTGAATTAGAACATGGTTTGGTTGATTCCAAAACCAATGTTACTAATGATGATGAGATAATGACCGGCAAAATTGCTTTGGCTCATCTTAATGAATTCCCAGATTATTATACGCGATTGAAAAAGATGGAGAATGAAGCAGATGAATATTATAATAAATGAAGATAAAAGGTTTAATAATTATATGAAAAATACAAAACTATTATTAACTTCAGCGGGTTTTTTAAATAAAGAGATATCTAATTTGTTTTTGAAAGAATTAAGTAAAGAACCGAATAAATCCAAGGTTTTTATGGTTACTGGCGCTAGAACAAAAGAAGAAGAATACTATATTCAAGAATCTAAGCAAGAACTTATTAATTTAGGATTTAAAGATATTTTTGTTTTTAATTTAGACAGAAAAATATTATTAGATGAAGTAAAAGATTGTGATGTTATTTATGTTTGCGGCGGCAATACATACTATATTCTAAAAAGATTTAGAGAAACAGGATTAGATAAAATTGTAATTGAATTAGTTAATCAAGGTAAAATCTATATAGGAGTTAGCGCAGGTAGTGTTATGGCCGGACCTAATATTGAAATTGCTGGTTGGGGAGAGGATGGAGATAAAAATGATGTTAATCTTAAAGATTTAACTGGTTTTAATTTTACTAATATTGCTGTTTTTCCTCATTTTGAAGAAAAGAACAGACAAGAAGTAAAAGAGTTTAAAAAGAAAGTTAATTATCCTGTTATTGAATTAACTGATAATCAAGCTGTTTTTGTAAAAGGAAAGAATTATATAATTATTGGGGAATGATAGGGATAATAAGGGAAATAAAAAAAATCGACTTTTTGGCGATTTTTTGATATAATAGAGATATGAATGAGAAAATTGAAAAAGCATTAAAGATTATAATAAAAAAACTAGATGGACTGAATTATGTTTTAATTGGTTCAGTTAATTTATATATCCAGGGAATTAATGTTAAACCAAGAGATATTGATATTCTTACTAATTCAGATGAGATTAATAAAATTATTAAAATCTTAAAAGAATATCAAACAAAGGAGATGTATTTTGATAAAAGCGAGGGAAGGAATTCTTATAGAGTGTTTTTTAAAATAAACGAAATTGAAATTGAAGTTTTGGGAAATGTGAATAATATCTGTCGCTCAAAAGATTCTTTGGATAAAAAGATATTTATTAATTACAAAGGCATTGAAATTCCATGCATGCCATTTGAAGATGAGTTGGAAGTGTATAGGAAGATAGGCGGTGAAGATAAGGTTAGATTGATAAAGGATATGAATAAGGAACTACTTTTTTTCAATAAATTACAGAGATGGATGGGCAGGCCTATCTGTCACAAGAAATATTTTTATCTAGATAAATGGAGTTTTGTTCATTTTGTTTCTGGATTAATTTTGGGATTTATTTTTTCCT
>JAHJUH010000028.1 GCA_018829245.1 Patescibacteria group bacterium
AATACCTCCAATTAACCAAAGAAAACTAAAATAAACTAAAATAGCTAAAATAACTAAAATTAATAAAGGCCACTGGGCTAATAAATAAAGCATTAATCCCATTATTAAACCAGCTAAAATATATTTAAAAATAGAAGCAAAAGAAGGAAACGTTTTAAGAGCTTTATAAATCACAACCATCATTAAAACAGTAACAACTAATTCAGTTAAAACAGTTGTCCAAGCAGCGCCATGATAAGAATATCTAGGAATAAAAATAAAATTAGTTACTAAATTAATTATTGCGCCAAGGCCATAAATATATACAAGGGCTTTTTGTTTTTCCAAAGCAATAATCATATTGGAAAAAAGAACCCCTAAAAATATAATACCAGTAGCAATAATTAAAATATTTAAAACTTCGCCTGATAAAATAAAATCTTCTCCTCCAACTAAAACAACTAATCGTTGAGACAGGAAAAAAGTGCCGATCATTAAAGGAATAATAAAAATTAATAAAATATCTAATGTTTTTTGAATAATATCTTTAAACTTCTTTTTAGCTGAAAAAGCATATTTAGACATTAAAGGCATCATTAAACCAACAAACATAGCTGGGAAAAAAAGCAAACTTTCTAAAAACTTATAAGCTAAATTATAAATACCAACATCAGTTATTGGCTTCATTAAAGAAAGCATAATTGTATCTAATCTAAAATAGATTAAAACAAAAATAGAAGCTAAAGCCAAAGGAAAAGAATTCTTTAATAAAATGCGCCAATAGGAAAAATCAAACTGAAAAGAAATAGGTATATACTTACGGCTAAAGAAAAAAACCAAAAGAAAACTAACCAAAGCTCCAGCGCTTAAAGCGCTAACAATAAATAAAAAGCTTCTTTGTTGCCAGATAAAAAATAAAACTAAAGCTAATTGAACAATTCTGCCTAATAATTCTGCCAAGGCAACTTTATCCATTTTTAAGTATTTCTGAAAAATACCGATTAAAACCTGCTGATTAGACATTAACCAAAAACCAATCCCTGCAATAATCACACCTATTTTAATTTCATTAGGATAAGGGAAAAATAAAACAACCAATGGAGCTAAGCTGAAAATAAAAAAGCCAGCAAAAAACCTTAAAGTAAAAGCATTGCTGGCTATTTTTTTTTCATCAGCATTTGGCCTAGAAATTTCACGAATACAAATATGATAAAGGCCAAAATCAGAGAAAACTGTAAAGAAAAAAAGAAAAGCTAAAATAGTAGAATAATAACCAAATCCTTCTTGACCTAGATAACGGGTAATAAAGCCAATTATTACTAAAGAAAGGGCTAGTCCAATAACTCTAGCCCCTGCTGATATAATACTATTATAAACTAATTTTCTATTGAGCATACCCAGTAGTGAAACTTTGATTTTAATATATTATTTCGTTAAATACCCAGTATTAATTATAATTTTCAAAGAAAATTATTTATCAAAGTTCTACTACTGGGCATATTCTATATCTGGCGTTGTTTTCTTAGTTATTTTTTTTGGAACAACTGCATCTTCAACTATAATCCTATCTTTCTGAATTTCAATAACTTGATCAATATTAATAACCAATGGTTCTCTTAAAAAATTAAGTAATTCTCCTTGAGTATAAAATTTAACAATCTTATAACTTAAAGTATCTATTTCAAAATCAACTACCTTGCCTAAGTAATAATTACTTTGACTAACAACTTTTTTGCCTATAATTTTTTTTGCTTTAATAAACATAACCTATTTAATAGGTTTAATAACTATTCTTCTTTCAGATTCATCCCCAATACTTTCTGTATTTATTTCAGGATGATCAACTAAAGCTAAATGAATAATTCTTCTTTCATGAGCTGGCATTGGTTGAAGAGTAATAGCCGCTCTTTCTAATAAAGCCTGTTTAGATATATTCCCCGCTAATTCTTTTAAAAAATTAATGCGATTCTTCCTATAATCATTAATATCTAAAAGAAATTGTACTGATTTATCACTTTTTTTACTAATTAAAACTCTAGACAAATATTGTAAAGCGTCTAAATTCACACCTGCTTGGCCAATTAAAAACCCAGCTTCATCAGTGCTGATATTAACTAAAATATTATCTTTATCAGAACTATCAATACTTACTTCGCCTTTAAAGTTCATTTTTTCTAATAATTCTGTAATCGTTTTTTTAATAAATTCTATATTTTCCATATATTTGATTTAAAACTGTTGTTTTTGCTTTAAACTATTGCTTTTGTATTTTCAAAAGAAACTTTAGTAAAATAATGTTGAATAATGCCGAATAAAGTAATAACTATCCAATATAAGGGAAGAGCGGCTGGTAAGCTTAAAGCAATAAAAACAGTTATTAAGGGCATAAAATAGGTCATTTGCTGGGTCATTATATTAGAAAAATCAATACCATCTGATTTCTTATTTTTTAATGCGCTTGTTTTTGGCATAATCATCTTAGACTGGATAAATTGTAAAAATCCAGCTAAAAGACCTAAAACAATACTTCTCTGAGAAAGATCAACTAAACCTAGGAATATAAAATTAATAGTATCTGGCCTAGAAATAAAACTATAAAGAAGATTTAATTGCTCTGGATTTAATCCTGTGAAAAAAACTCTATAAAGAGCAATAAGAATAGGAAATTGTATCAAAATAGGCAAACATCCAGTCATTGGATTAACTTTGTGTTTTTTATATAAATCCATCATTGCCTGGGCTTGCTCTTCTTTTTTTTTATACTTCTTCTGAATTTCTTTTATTTTCGGCTGTAAAATACTCATTGCTTTTTGTGATTTAATTGATTTCTTAGAAAGAGGATATAGTAAAAAACGAATCAAAACAGTTAAAATAATGATTGCTATTCCTAAATCATTAAAAGCAATAGTGTCATAAAGCCAAATTAAAATATTAAACAAAGGACGGTAAAGAACCTCATTAAATATACTTATTATTATTTCCATATAATTTTAGCTTTTTTAAATAACCCAATTAAAACTTCTTTTATTTCCTGATATTCTTTTTCTATTATTTCTGGTTGAACTAAAATAATAATATCAATTCCTTTTCTTATTTGTTCTAATTCTGATTGAATTATTTCTTCTAATTGACGTTTAATTTTATTTCTCTGAACGGCCTTTTTGGATATTTTTAATCCAATTATTAAACCAAATCTATTTATTTCTAAATCATTCTTTAAGAATTTTATTTTAATAAAATCTTTTTGATAATACTTTCCTTTATTAAATACTTTCTTAAAGTCATTATCCTTTTTTAACTTATATTTCCTAGGCAACATAAAAAATAACTAATTAAACAGTTAGTTTTTTTCTTTTTTTAGCTCTTCTTTTAGATAAAACCCTGCGGCCAAAACTAGTGGCCATTCTTTTTATAAAACCGTGAGCTCTTTTTCTTTTTCTTTTTTTAGGCTTATAAGTAAAAGACATTATTATTAGAATAACATTTCACTTTTGTATAGTCAAATTATATAATAAGGTCCGACCTGAAAAACCCTAACCTTAACTAACGATGTTTTATATCTTTTCACGTATTAAATATTTTAGATGGAAAGGTTAGGGGTTTTAAGGTCGGACCTTGGCTTTTGTTTATCCAACATCTCTCCACAGTTTATTCACATAGATAAGTTATAATGTGATGTTTTGATTATTTTTTTAATTATGATACAATAATCTTAATAATTACTTGATATTTTTTATTATGAACTTAAAAGAACTTTGGCAAACAGTTTTAGGAGAAGTTGAATTAACTATTTCTAAAGCTAATTTTATAACTTGGTTTAAAAACACTAAAGTCCATTCTAAAAAAGATGGATTAGTTACTGTAAGCGCGCCTAATGGTTTTACCAAAGAATGGCTGGAAAATAAATACAATAAGCTTATTTTAAAAATCCTTCGTAATAACTATCCAGATATCAAAGAAATTAAATTTATTATTAATAGTAAAGAACCTTTAAATATTAATAAAATTAAAAAAGAATCAACTTTAAAACCAATTGGTGATCAACTTAATTTCCAAGAATTTACCCTTAATAAAGAAACAAATCTAAACCCTAAATATACCTTTGATAATTTTATCGTTGGTTCTTTTAATGAATTAGCTCAAGCAGCTGGCATGGCAATAACTAAACACATAGGAACCCTTTATAATCCTTTATTTATTTATGGTGGCGTAGGATTAGGAAAAACCCATTTACTTCAAGCTATTGGAAATACATTAAATGAAAAATATTCATCAAAAAAAGTTAAATATATAAGCTCTGATAAATTTGGCAGTGAATTAATTGATGCTCTTTCAAAAAAGGGAATGGATGCTTTTAAGCGTAAGTATCATAGAATAGATGCTTTAATTATTGATGATATTCAATTTATTGCTGGTAAAGAAAAAACTCAAGAAGAATTTTTTCATATTTTTAATAATCTTTATCAAAAAAACAAGCAGATTATTATAAGTTCTGATAGGCCACCACAATCTATTTCTACATTAGAAGAGCGTCTACGGTCTCGTTTTCAAGGAGGAATGATTGCTGATGTTGGTTTTCCTGATTTAGAAACAAGAATGGCTATTTTAAAAAGTAAAGCTAAGGAAAAAAAAATAAAAATCTCTGAAGATGTTTTAAATTACATTGCTACCCATATTCAAAAAAATATTAGAGAATTAGAAGGAGCGCTTAATCGAATTATTGCTTTTTCTCAAATAAATAATACTATTCCTGATATTAAAACTACTTTAAAAATACTTCCACAAATTATTAATTCTCCTAAAAAAATAACTAATTATAAAAATATCTTTAAAATAGTATCTGATTTTTATGATATAAAAATTAATGATCTAATAGATCGTTCCCGTAAAAAAGAATTAGTTCGCCCTAGACAAATAACTATGTATTTAATTAGAAATGAATTAAATAGTTCTTATCCATTTATTGGAGAAAAATTAGGTGGACGAGACCATACAACAGTAATGTATGCTTGTCAAAAAATTAATAAAGAAATTGAAAATAATGAATCATTACAGCATGAAATAAATTTAATTAAAGAAAGATTATACAATTAATTAATATCTTATCCCCAACTTATTTATATAAAAATAAACATATTATTAATTAATAATAACTAATTAATAAGACATTAAAAGTAGTTTTCCACAAATTTAAAACCTATAATAATACTAATAATAAATTTTAATTAATATATTATTAATATTATTAAAAATATTATGCATATAATTTGTCTTCAAGAAAATTTAAAACAAGCTTTAAATATAACTGAAAAAATTATTGGTAGAAATTTAACTTTACCAATACTTAATAATATTCTTTTAAATATAGAAAATAATAAATTAAAAATATCTTCTACTAATTTAGAAATTGGTATTAATTATTGGGTTTCTGGAAAAATAGAAGAAAAAGGTAGTATTACAGTACCAGCTAAATTATTTAGTGATTTTATTAGTAATTTACCTAATGAAAAAATTGAATTAAAAGTTAAAGATAATCAATTAAAAATAAAGTGTAAAAATTTTAAAGCTAATTTAAAAGGATTAAGCGCAGATGATTTTCCAATAATCCCTAAAATTAAAGATAAACCTTTAATAAAAATTAAAGCAAGTATTTTAAAAAATGCCTTTTCTCAAGTAGTAGAAATGACTTCAATTTCTGAATCCCGGCCAGAAATTTCCGGTGTTTATGTAATGTTTGATAAAAATATAATTAAATTAGCTGCTACAGATAGTTTTCGTTTAGCTGAAAAAAATATTGAAGTTAATTCTAATTCATTAAAAAGCCAGTCAATTATTATTCCTCAAAGAACTATTCAAGAAATAGTTAGGATTATAGGGGAAAAAGATGAATCAAACCAAGAAGTAGAGATTATTTTATCAGGTAGCCAGATTTTATTTGATTTAGGTTATACACAAGTTATTTCTAGGTTAATAGAGGGTCAATATCCAGATTATCAGCAGATTATCCCCAATAACCTAGAAACAGAAATAATTATTAATAAAAAGGAATTAATTAATAATATTAAAATAGCCAGCTTATTTAGTGGAAAAGTTAATGATATTAAAATATTAGTTAATCCTAAAAAATCATTAATTGAAATTTCATCACAAGATATTGATATTGGAGAAAATAAATCTCAAATTGAAGCAGAAATAAAAGGAAAAGAAGTAGAAATAGCTTTTAATTATCGTTATCTTTTAGATGGTTTAAATAATATTTTTAGCGATAAAGTAATAATTGGTTTAAATGATAATATTAAGCCAGTAATAATTAGACCAGTTGGCGATCTTAATTATATTTATATAGTTATGCCGATTAAAGTTTAATTTATTTTTAAATTAAAAAAACCTTCTGAATAAGATGGTTTTTTTAATTATTAATCTAATTAATTAATAATTAGTATTTATAGTTATTTCATCTTCTTGTCTATTTAAAACTTTATCATAAGCGCGCACTTTAATAGTTTGCTCATTAAGTGGTTTTAAATAAGAAGAAAGATTAAAAGTAATTGAATATGGGTAGGTAGTATCAGTACCAACTAATAAATTATTAAAAAAGAAATCAACTTGTTTTATTCCCAAAGGAGCTGAAGTTTGAGTTTGAATTGTTAATATATTTTTAGTAATTAAATTATTTTCTTTAGGATAAATAATTTCTATTTCTGGTTGATTTTCTTTAGTATGAATATCGTCATATTCTACCGGTGGGTTTTGGTTATAGCAAAAACCCTCAGAACAAGATTGTTTATTAACCCAATCTAAAACTACTTTTTCCCAATTTAAGAATTGTTCATCTTGGTATGGATCATCAGGATAATCACCTAAAGGATTATCTTTATCAATATAATAAAGAATAGAATGAACCTCTTGATAGGTTTTTTCTGTAATTAAATCAGGCGGAGTTAAGTCAGTAGCTAGTTTATTAGATATTTTATCAATTTTAACCTTTTTTTGATAAGCTAACTCGCCATTAATCATTGGTTTGTCAATATCTGGTATTAATTCTGGAGGAGTAAAGTTTTCTATATTTTCTGGAAGAAAAAATTCATTTTCTATAGAATTATCTATTTCACTTGAAATAATATTAGTATCTTTTGTTTTTAATTCATAGGCTTTTTGCATAAATTCATTCCAAATAGGCGCAGCTACATAAAGTCCAGCTGCTCCTTGACGCATTTTTTTAGTAAAATCATTATTTCCAGCCCAGACACCAACTACTAAACTTGGCGTGTAACCAACTGTCCAACCATCACTATAATCTTGAGTAGTGCCGGTTTTTACAGCAGCTGGACGATTTGGTAGGTAAAGCTTTGAATTATTGCCAAACATTGGTGCTCGAGCTGATTCATCTGAAAGAATGTCATTAATTTGACGCGCTACTTGTTTATCTAAAACATTTTCAGGGTCATCTTCATATTCTTCTAAAATATTTCCTTGAGCATCTTCAATTTTTAATATTAATTTAACTGGATGTTTAGTTCCTTCACTTGCAAAAACACTATAAGCAGCTGTTTCATCCAAAAGTTTAACTTCACCGCCGCCTAAAACTAAAGATAAACTATAACGATTACGATCTTTTAATGTAGTAATGCCCATATCTTGAGCTAAATTAATTGTGTCATGAACTCCGGCTAAATAAAGCACTTTAACTGATACAAGGTTGATTGATTGAGCTAAAGCATTTTTTAAACTTATTGGCCCTCTAAATTTTAAATCATAGTTTTTTGGCGCATATTCTTTTTCTTCTCCAGCTGGGCCAAATTTACCAAAACTAGTTGGCAGATCAAAAATAATTGTCTCTGGAGTATATCCTTTTTTAAAAGCCATTGCATAAGCAAAAGGCTTAAAAGAAGAGCCAGGTTGCCGATAAGGACTAGTAGCAACATTAAACTGATCTTCTTCATAGTTTTTTGAACCAACCAAAGTAAGTAATTGTCCGGTTTTAGGATCAATTGTTACTAAAGCAGCATTAGTGGCTTGGTAATTTTTTTCATTAGCAATTACCTTTTCGCTAATTATTTCTTCAGCTAATTTTTGAAGATCCCAATCTAGGGTAGTATATACTTTTAATCCAGCCATATTAATATCTATATAATCTTGGCCATATTCTTTTTCTAAATATTCTTTAACCATAGTTACAAAATGATGAGCCTTTAAATCAGCTTGAGAAGTATATTTTAATTCTTCTTGTTTAGCTTCTTCAGCTTGTTCTTTAGTAAGATAATTAAATTTAACCATTCTATCTAGAATATATTCTTTCCTATTTTTAAGTTCATCTGGATGGGAGCCATAAGGGGAATAATAGCTAGGTGCATTAGGAAGGGCTGCTAAAAGAGTTGATTCAGCTAAAGTTAAATCCTTAGCTGATTTATTAAAGAATGTTTGAGCAGCAGCTTCAATTCCATAAGCATTAGAACCATAAGGTACTTGATTAAGATAAAAACTTAGAATTTCATCTTTAGAATATTTTCTTTCTAAAATTAAAGCTAAAATTAATTCTTTGATTTTACGAGTGTAAGTTCTTTCTGATTTGGATCCGCCTAAATAGGCGTTTTTAATAAATTGTTGACTTATTGTAGAGCCTCCTTGAGCTATTTTTTTCCCTTGAAAATTAGCAATAAAAGCTCTTAAAATACCCTTCCAATCAAAACCAATATGATGATAAAAATTATCATCTTCAGCAATCACAGTTGCGTCTTTAATAAATTGCGGTATTTCTTCAAAAGGAATTAATGTTCTTCTTTCTTCTCCGTGTATATCATAAAGAACTATTTGGCCAGTTCGGTCATAAATCTTAGTTGATTCTACTACTTGGCGTTCATTAATTTTTGTTGGGTCAGGAAGATCTTTAGCAAAATATGCAATTATACCAACACCACTAAGAAATCCAATAATAATACAAAAAACAATAAGTTTAATTATTGTTTTAATAAATTTTCCTTTCCTTTGTCTAATCATACCTCTATTTTACAGAATTGATTAATTTTAGCAAGGATGATATAGTGGATATATGACTAAACAAGAACAAATTAATCAAGTTTTAACACGAGGAGTAGAGAATATCTATCCTAATAAGCAAGCGTTAGAAAAAATATTAAAGTCTAATAAAAAGATTCGGCTTTATAATGGTATTGATCCAACTAGTCCTAGTTTGCATTTAGGCCATTCAGTACAAATGATGAAATTAAAACAGTTTCAGGATTTAGGGCATGAAGTCATTGTTTTAATTGGGGATTTTACTGCTCAGATTGGCGATCCTACAGATAAATCTGCTGTTCGTCAGCAGTTGACTCATAAACAAGTTATGAAAAATTGTAAGGGATATAAAGAACAAATCAGCAAGATATTAGATTTAGATAAAGTTGAATTTAAGTATAACTCAAAATGGTTGGGAAATTTAAGTTTTGCAGATACATTAGAACTTTCTTCTAATTTTACCGCTCAGCAGACCTTAGCTAGAGATATGTTTAAAAAAAGAATGCAAACTGGAAAAGATTTGTATTTACATGAATTTCTTTATCCTTTGATGCAGGCCTATGATTCTGTTTATATGAACGTTGATTTAGAGGTTGGAGGCAATGATCAGATGTTTAATATGCTTGCTGGTAGGACATTAATGAAAAAGATGAAAAACAAAGAAAAGTATGTTATGACCACAAAATTATTAGTTGACCCTTTTGGCAAGAAAATGGGAAAAACTGAAGGCAATATGGTTAATTTAAATGAAAAGCCAGATCAGATGTTTGGTCAAATTATGGCTTGGCCTGATGGATTGATTGTCCCTGGTTTAGAACTTTGTACATATATTCCTATGGAAGAAATCAAACAAATAGATAAAGATATTAAAGAAAATAAACGAAATCCAAGAGACGTTAAAGCTAAATTAGCCAAAGAAATTATAAGTATTTATTATAGCGAAAAAGAAGCTGAAAAAGCAGAAGAAGAATTTAATAAAATTTTTAAAGAAAAAGGAAAACCAACAGAAATTCCTATTTGTAAGTTATTAAATAAGGAATATGATATTTTAGATTTATTAATTGAAACAAAATTAGTTTTAAGTAAAGGCGAAGCTAAGCGACTTATTGAACAAGATGGAGTTAAAATAGATAATCAAAAAATTACAGATTGGCAAAAGGAAATAAATATTAAAGATAATATGATTATTCAAGTAGGCAAGAGAAAATTTATTCAAATTAAGGTTTAGTTATTTAGGTTCGAATCCTGCCGTCGGAGCC
>JAHJUH010000006.1 GCA_018829245.1 Patescibacteria group bacterium
AAAGTCGATAAGTATCTTTGGTTTTTAAATATAATTAAAGGTCGAAAGAATAACTTAAATGTTTTTAACTGTTGTTTATTGATGCATGATAAATAACAGTTGAAAAACAATAATAAATTCTATGAAAAAAATACTAAAAACTCATCAATTATTGTCTAGTATTTTGGGTATTATGCTTTCTGTATTTTTAGTGTCTGTAGCTGTTTATGCAGCAACTACCATTGGTACTAGTATTGAAACAGCTGGGACAGTAACCATGGAAAGCGCTTCAACCACTAATGATTTTTGGCTGGGGAATGTAATTGCTGATGACGATGATTATCTCTATTTTGATGCTTCTTCATCGGAGTATATAATGTGGGATGATAATCCTGGAGAGTTTGATCTTAGTGATGATTTAACAGTTGTAGGAGTGACTAGTAGTACCTTCGGTTTTTGGGCTGGTGATGGTGGCACACTTAATAATGTTGATATGACCGGCGGTGATCTCTATGTCCAAGATGATATTGAAGTTGACGGCGAAATTTTTTCTACTGGTTCAACTACTGCCTCAATCATTAATATGACAAGCATTAAATTCACGCCAGCTGCTACACCAACTCCTACTGTTACAGGGGAGTGTTTTATGGATAGTACTGATTATCAATTGAATTGTTGGAATGGTTCAGCTTGGCAATATTTATGGTAAAGTTAAATTAGCATAATAATTTTATGAAAAAAATTGTAATAACAATTTTAGCTTTACTGTTTATACCAGTGATGGCTGGAGCTACAGACGATGCGCTTAGCTTTCCTCAAAATACAAATCTTGATGTTGGTGGTGTAATTTTGGAAGTTCAAGCTAATGGTTTAGCTGATGATATGGTTGTTGATGCGACTAGTGTTACTTTTACGCTTTCCACTAATTCAACTTTAGTTATTAGGTCTGCTGCTAGAGATACTCTAAGTAATAATTTTGGCAAAGGGATTCTTTGCGGCGATACTTATTCTCAACTAAGTGTTTCTGGAACTAGTTTTGGTACAAGTTTTGTAGTGACTCCTTCTGGTAGCGCTTGTCTATTAGTAACAGGTGGAGGTACTGTGACTTCTGGCGGAGGAGGTGGCGTTGCTATACCAATAACTCCAATAACTCCAATAACTCCAACAACTCCAATAACTACTACAGGAGAAGTAACGGCTACAGTCGTAGGTGGCGGCAAAACTACTTTAACTACAGATGAAAACGCTACAGCAGCAGTTAGCTTACCTGTTAATGCGGTTAGCGTTTCCACAGTTATTGCCATAACAACCGAATCAAAAGCAACGGTTACTACTTCAAGACCAATTCCTTCTAACAGAAACGTAGTTGGTAGTTATGTGTATAACTATGGTGCTACGGCTTCTGGAGCAGTAGTTAGTAGTTTTAACTCAGCGGTTACTTTGACTTTCACTTATACTGATGAACAGATTAGTGGATTAACAGAATCAAGCTTAAGGGTCTTCTATTGGAAAGAATCAACTTCTGAATGGGTTGTTCTGACAACAATGGTTGATGCTAATGCAAATACCCTAGTAGCTGATACAACTCACTTTACCTATTTCGCTATTATGGCCTTAACAGAAGGGGTAAAAGATGAAGGAGATTTAGTTGAAGAAGAAGCGCCGGCCACAACGACTATTGTTGACGGCAATCTTATCCGTAATCCTAATGCTTTTGGCCTTGCTCAATTTGATATATATATTGTTAAATTAGTAGGAACCAAGAAGTTCAAGAGATTAATCTTAAGTCCTCATGTATTTGAAAGCTATGAGCATTTTGACAAAGATGGTAATGGTAGTCCTTGGAATGATGTTCTGGATGTAAATCAGACAACTATGGATCAACAAACTACTTCTGATTTAGTCAGAGCAGTTGGAGATCCTAAAGTTTATAGACTAATTGCCAGTGGCGACACAGGAACAAAGAGATGGATGAATATGACAGCAGTACAGTTTATAGCTCAAGGACATAACTCAGATTCCATCTATGAGATTAATGCTACTGATCGGAATGCTTATACTGCTGGAGTAGATATAACAGTAGAATAGTAAAGCTATTAAAAGTTAAAAGCTTAATTAAAAGGCAAGTCCGTTTTAGGCTTGTCTTTTAGAGTTGTAGAAATATTTTTTTTCTGGTAAAATATAAATATATGTCCCGTAGAGAAATTTTGATTTGTTTTTAAAAAAATAAATATACGGGAATATATATTAAGTTAATAGAAAGAATAATTTAAGAATTTTAATGTTTTAAAATATCAAAATTCTTCTACGGGATATGAAAAAGTTTACAAAATATATCTTTACTGTGCTATTTTTATTAATAGTTAGTTTTTTTGTTTTTAATAATGCTTATGCTGAATCTGATACGGAAATTACATTTGGTTTAGAATATGTTTTTAATACGGCCAGCACTAGTCGTATTTCTGTAACCGATCTTTCTTCGTCAAAATTTGTAGCTGTTTATCAGGATGGCGGGGCTTCTGTTGATCAAGGAACAGCTATTATTGGCGATGTTTCTGGAAATGTTATTACTTATGGCTCAAAATATATTTTTAGTTCAGGAAATACTGATTATATTTCTGTAACTGCTCTTTCAGATAATAAGTTCGTTGTCGCTTATCAGGATATAAGCAATTCAAATTATGGAACCGCTATTATTGGCGATGTTTCCGGAAATGTTGTTATTTATGGTTTAGAATATGTTTTTAATACTGCTTATACTAATCATATTTCTGTAACTGCTCTTTCGGATAATAAATTTGTGATTGCTTGTCAGGATAATAGAGGCGGATCAAAACAAGGTAAGGCAATTGTTGCTGATGTTTCTAAAAATATCATTACTTATGGTTCAGAATATGTCTTTAATACATCTGTTACTAATTATACTTCTTTAAATGCTTTTTCTTCGGATAAAATTATTGTTGCTTATCAAGATGGAGGTAATGCTGATTATGGCACAGCTGTAATTGGCGCAATATCGGGACAGACAATTGATTTTGGTTCAGAATATGTCTTTAATACATCTGTGACAAGCTATATTTCTCCTGTTATTCTTTCAGAAATAAAGTTTGTTATTGTTTATCAAGATGGAGGCGGAAATCTTAATTACGGCAGAGCTATTATTGGCAATCTTGATAATAATACTATTACTTATGGTTCAGAATATGCTTTTAATACTGGAGCGACTAGTTTTGTTTCAGCAGATATGTTATCTGAAAATAAATTTGTAGTTTCTTATCAAAGTAACTCTGGTTTGAATTATGGCAATTCAATTATTGGCGTTGTTTCGGATAATATTATTAATTTTGATTTAAAATATATTTTTAATCCGACTTCTACTGGCAACAATTCTGTAACCGGACTTTCGAATAATAGATTTACTATTACTTATCAAGATGGTGGCGGAAATCTTAATTACGGCACAGCTATTATTGGTAATATTCCAGCAGAAGAGGTTATAGAACCGGAACCAGAGCCTGAACCGGAACCAGAACCAACTCCAATTCCAGAACCTGAGCCAGAACTTTTTGCTGATGGTGATTTAATTAAAAATTCCAGCGCTTCTGGTATGGCTCAATTTGATATTTATATTGTTAAATTAGTAGGTGATAAGAAATTTAAGAGATTAATCTTAAGTCCTCATGTTTTTGAAAGCTATGAACATCTTAATTGGGAAGATATTAAGGATGTTGACCAATCAACCATAAATGCTTATACTATTTCTAATTTAGTTAGAGCTGAAGGAGACGATAAGGTTTATAAATTGTTTCCATCCGGAGATACAGGAACTAAACAATGGTTGAATATTACGGCTCAAGAGTTTATCAATCAAGGATACGATAGTGATTCTATTTATACTATTAATAGTGTAGATATAGATTCTTATGCCCCGTAGAGAAATTTTGACTCAAATTCATACGGGGATATATATTAAATAATAAATAATTAAGAAGAATGTCAAAATTCTTCTACGGGGTTATGAGTAAGAAAAATATTGTTTACATTGTTTTGGTTGTTATTATAGCCAGTTGCGTGGCTTATTTTTATTTGGCTGACTTTTATAAATCTGATGAGGAAGATTTAAATAAAATATATACAGCCGAAGATTTTCCTGATGCTTTAAAAACAACGAATGAAGAAATTTTACAGTTGAGCTTAAAAGATTTAAATGAACAATATCAAGATTTAAGAAATGATCAATATGTTTATCTCAGCTGGATTAATATTGGTATTTTAAAGAAACGGTTAGGAGATAATTCTGGCGCGGAAAAGGCATGGCTTAAGGCGATTGATTATAATCCTGATCAAACTCTTGCTTATGGAAATTTAGCTGATTTATATTTATTCAATCTGGGCGAATATGAAAAAGCAGAGGAATATTATCTTAAGGCTTTAGAAATGAATCCTGTCCATCAAGGATATTATGTTGGTTTGGTAAGTTTGTATCGTTATAATATGACTGAAAAAGCTAATTTAATAGAGGGAATAATGATTAATGGAGCAGAAATTAATCCAGCTGAAGCAGAAAGCTATTATATGTATTTAGCTAATTATTTTGCCGAGGGACCCAATAATAAAGGAGGGAATAATATAGAAAAAGCTAGGTATTATACACAAGAAACTTTAAAACTCAATTCTGACTTAAAAGATCAATTACCTGATTTATGAACACAGAAAAGATATTAAAATATTTTATTTGGATTGGTTTGATTGGAATCTGTTTTATTCCTTTATTAGTTAGGAGTAATTATTATTTTCCTTTTATTGTTCCTAAAACATTAGCTTTTAGAATTATTGTAGAAGTTCTTTTTCTTGCATTTTTAGGATTGGCTGTGCTTAAGAAAGAATATCGATCTAAAATTAATTTAGTTTTAGTTTTATTTTTTCTTTATCTTATTACTGTTTTTCTTTCTTCAGCTTTAGCTGGGACTTTTCAATTAAGTTTTTGGAGTAATAACGAAAGAAGCGAAGGATTGCTTCTAATGGTCCATCTTTTTTTATTTTTGTTAATTTTGAGTAATTTTTTGCGTAGAATTAAGGATTGGATGCTTCTTTTTGAATTTTCTTTTTTGAGCAGTTTATTTGTTAGTTATATTGCTCTAGGCCAGCATTTAAATTGGAGTTGGTTAATTGAATCGTCTGGAGGCGCAAGATTAGCTTCGACATTAGGTAATGCTGGATATGTAGCTGGTTACTTAATTTTTAATATTTTCTTTGGTCTAATTTTATTCTTTTTTAAAGAAAGTAAGTATCTTTCTTGGTTCAGGACTTATTATATTTTAGGTATTCTTTTACAGGTTTTTGTTGTTTTTAATACTTTAACTCGAGGCGGTATTATTGCCTTGGGTTTTTCTATATTTGTGCTTATTTGTTATTTTATTTTTTACCATTCTAAAAGCAATAAATTGATTAGAAATAGCGGTATTGCTGTTTTATTATTAGTAGCTGTTTTTGGTAGTTTTTTGTTTTTAAATAAAGAAGCAAGTTGGGTTAAGGAAAATAATGTCTTAGAAAGATTAACTAGTATTTCATCCAAGGCAGTTACAGCTCAAAACCGTTTAATGACATGGAATTCCGCTTATCAGGGTTTTAAAGAAAAGCCAATTTTAGGTTATGGTTATGAAAATTTTTATCAAGTTTTTGATAAATATTTTAACCCTGGGATTTATCGTCACGCTGGTTCGGTTGTTTGGTTTGATCGGGCTCATAATATGGTTTTTGATAGGTTGATTACTGGGGGCTTCGCTGGTTTATTTTTGTATTTAGCTCTTTTATTCGCTCCATTATATTATCTTTGGAAACGATTTATCAAGAAGAAAGAGAATAAGAATTATCTAATGCCAATGGTTTTTACTTTGGTCATGTTGGCATATTTTATCCAAAATCTATTTATTTTTGAGGCCTTAGTTACATATATTCCTTTATTTATTGTTTTAGCGTTTCTTTCTCAATTTTGTCCTAATTATTTTGAAAAATTTTCACAAGCAAAAAAACCATACTTAATTTTATTAATAATCAGCATTATTATTTTTCTGCCTGTTTTTTTCAGTGTTAATGTTAGATTAGCTTCAGCTAATAAAGGATTAATTGACGCTATGATTAAGACTCAGAAAAAAGAAACCGAAGCGTCTTATACTCAATTTGTCAAGGTCATAGAGATGAATACTCCTTATAATCAGGAGTATAGACAGCATTTTGCTGAATTTGTAACTGGTTCAATTAATTCTAATTTAGTTGATTCCAATTGGCAAAAAAAGGCTGCCTTAGAAATAGTACAAGAATTTGATAAACAAATAGAAGAAAAACCGAAAAGCGCCCGTAATTATTTAATGTTTATGAGATTTTTAAATAAGGCCTATCAATTTAATGTTGAGTGGTTGAATAAATCATTAGATTTGGGTCAAAAAGCAGCTCAAATAAGTTCGACCCGCCCACAATTGTATAATGAGATGGCTTATTCACAGATTTATTTAGGTAAATATTATCAATCTATAGGCGATATAGAGAAAGCTAATCAGGTTTTTAATCAAGCAGTTATTAATACTGAAAAGGCGCTTGCTTTAAATAATCAGGTTATGGAATCTTATACCAATGTAATAATGATTCTTTTTGCAGTAGATCAAAATGATAAAGTTCAGATTTATTTAGATAAGATGGATGAGATTGGTATCAATTATCATAGAGAAGATGTTTTAGAAAGAATGATTAATTCAGCTATTTATGCAAAGGATTATAACTGGGCATTAAAATTTAATAAAGAATTAACAGAGATTGTTCCAGATAAGCCAGATTATTGGATTAATTTAGCTTTATCTTATGCATATTTAGGGCAAAAAGAAAAAGCCATAGAAGTAGCTGGAAAAATTAAAGAATTTGGCGGAGAATATGCTGAGCAATCAGATTTGTTTATTCAGGATGTTTTAAGCGGAAAGTTTAGATAAAATAAAAATCAGTAAAATGAACGCCAAGAAAACAAGGATTGTTTTAATTAATCCGCCAGCTTCGCATATTGTTGAAAAACATTATCAGAAAGCTTCTATGCCAAGAATTGCTTTGGCTTATTTAGCTGCTTCTTTAAAAAAAAATAATATTTCTTATGAAGTTATTGATGCTAAATTTGAGGGATTAACACTAAAAGAGACTTTAAAAAGATTAAAAAATATTAAGTTTTCAATGGTGGGTATTACAGCAATGACAACAGAGATTTTGGATGCAGCAGAACTAGCTACTGAGATTAAAAAAAATAGTCCTTCATGTAAGATTGTTATTGGCGGAGCCCATGCCACTGCTTTACCAGAGGACATTCTTAAAGAATTTTATTGTTTTGATATTGCTTGTTTTGGTGAAGGGGAAATTACAATTCAACAATTGGCTTTTGGCAAAGATTTACATAAGATTGAAGGTATATCTTTTCGTTCTGACGGACAAATTATTAAGAATTGTCAGAGAGAATTTATTAAAAATCTTGATGAGTTGCCTATCCCTGATTGGGATGCATTTTTACCGGCAAAACAATATCCTATTCTTAGTTCAAGAGGATGTGCTTTTAGATGTAATTTTTGTATGAGAGTTTTAGGTAATCGTATAAGATTTAGGGATCCAGAGGCGGTTTTTGAAGAGATGAAATATGTTTATATGCGATTTAAGCCAGATTTTTTTTATTTCTACGATGAAACTTTCGGTTTTTATAAAGATAAAGCAGAACAACTGCTTTGTTCTTTAATTCGCGAAGGTCTTAATAAAAAAGTACAATGGAGTGTTCAAACTAGGGTTGATATAATTGATTCTTCTTTATTTGTTTTAATGAAAGAAGCTGGCTGTGTTTGGGTGGGCTTTGGTATTGAGAGTGGTAATTCTGATGTTCTTGATAAGACTGGCAAAAGAATTAATCTTTTAAAAGCAGAGAAAGCCATTGCTATGGCTAGAAAAGCAGGCCTTAAGACGGGAACTTTTTTTATTTTAGGTCATCCGCATGAAAATAAAAAAACAATTGAAGATACAATTGATTTTGCTTTAAAGTTAGACTCAACCACGCTTGCTTTGGGTATTATGGTACCTTATCCCGGAACGGAGATTTACGAAATGGCTAAGAAAAATCAAGGTGGCTATAAGATCATTGCGAAGAGTTGGGCAGATTACAATAAACAAGAAGGAGGCGCGCTTGAACTTGAGTATTTATCATTAAAAGATTTGCGCAGATATCAGCTTATAGGTTATTTAAAATTTTACTTACTAAGATTTCGTTTAGATAAAATAAGGGAACTTTTTAAATCTATATCCTTAATATCGTTATTAAAAACATTGGTTGTTAGATTTTTTCAATAGTCTATTATGTGTATATTCTTTTTGTTTTCAGAATCATTTTATCTAAGCTGAATTCTTGTTCTACTTTTTGTTTGGCTTTTTGAGCCATCACTTGAGCTTTTTCTGGATTGTTAATTAGATAAGTAATTTTTTCCCCGATTAAATCGGGATTTTTTGATTTTATTAAAATACCATTAATATTATTCTCTATCATTTCTGGAATACCACCAACATTAGTGGTAATAATAGGGATTTGAGCGGCCATGGCTTCAATAATCGTATATGGTAATCCTTCTTTAAGTGAAGGAAGAACAAAAATATCAAAGGCTTTAAAATATTTAACAGCATTAGGGATAAATTCAATTAAACGAACATTATCAAGATTATATTTTTTATCATAATCATACATTTTTTCTTTATCTGGATTTTCTCCGCTGCCGATAAGAATAACATCAAATTCTTTTTCTTTTAATTTAAGGGTCTGAGTCGCTTTAATTAGATAGATAAGTCCTTTATTCTTAGTCCATTCAGCAATTGTGCCGATAAGTAAAGGAGATTCTCGGCCGATTAGTTTTTTTTGGGCTTCTTTTTTAGATAAAAAAGAGATATTTTTTAAATCAATTCCATTGTGGATAGTGATTAATTTTCTTTTTGGCGTGATTTTATGCTTAAGAGCCATCTGATAATCATATTTAGAAACACAGATGATTTTATCATAAAATAAAGCAGTTATTTTGCTAAAAAATTTAATTAGGTTAATTTGCCAGCTAGTTCGATCTTCATTAAAGGCCCAGCCGTGAGCTGTAAAAATTAGATTAATTTTTTGATGGGAAAAAAATCTGTAAATCTGACCGGCTGCGCCGACAACCCCGCCTGCTTTAGAACTATTAACGTGAATAATATTTGGCTTTAATTGGAAAATAAGGCCTAAAATTTCAAAAAAAGCGAACAAATCCTTAAGAGGATTAATAGTTCGTTGGAAATTAGTGATTTGATAATAAGGAATATTGGTCTGTTTTATCTTTTTATAAAACTGACCTTGTCCGCCTGCCGCTACAGCTACATCAAATTCATCTATTAGGTTGGTTGAGAGGTCATAGACGTACTTAGCTGCCCCACCCCAGACAGATTTGGTAATAATGTATAGGATTGATTTTTTAGCCATTTTCTAGTATATTAAAGCATATATGGTCAATAATCAAGTGCCAAAAGTTTTAATTTTTTCTACTGCTTATCTTCCTTTGGTGGGTGGGGCTGAAGTGGCTGTTAAGGAAATAACAGACCGGATTAAAGGTTTTGAGTTTGATATGATTACAGCTAAGATTAAATCTGGTTTGGCTGATCAGGAAAAAATAGGAAATATCAACGTTTATCGAGTTGGGTTTGGTTTTAATTTAGATAAATACCTCTTACCTTTTCTGGGTTTAAAAAAGGCAAGAAGTTTAAATAAAAAAAGAAATTATAAATTAACTTGGTCAATTATGGCTTCTTTTGGAGGATTTTTAGGATTGCGTTTTAAGAAAAAATTTCTTGATAAGCCATGGTTATTAACCTTACAGGAAGGTGATCCACTTGAAGAGATTAAGAAAAAAGTTGGTATTTTTGGATTCTGGTTTAAACAGATTTTTAAACGAGCTGACTATATCCAGGCAATTAGTAGATTTCTTTATGATTGGGCTAAAGATATGGGAGCAAAATGTCCCATCGAAGTTGTTTCTAATGGAGTTGATTTAAATGTATTTAGATCAGATTTTAAGGTCCGACCTTTGCAAAGGTCGGACCTTAAAATCTTAACTGTCTCTCGTTTAGTTAAGAAAAATGGCGTAGCTGATTTAATTAAAGCTGGACAGTATTTAGATTTCCCTTTTAAGATTGTAATTATTGGGAGTGGTTCAGACGAAGAAAAACTTAAAAAATTGGCAAAAGATAAAGGGCTTAAAGATAAAGTTGTTTTTGAAGGGGAGATTAATCATAGAGATTTAGCAAAATACTATTCTTCAGCCGATGTTTTTGTTCGAGCTTCTTTATCTGAGGGTCTAGGCATCTCTTTTTTAGAGGCTATGGCTACTGGGTTGCCGATAATTGGGACGCCCGTTGGTGGTATTCCAGATTTTTTAGAAGATAGAAAAACTGGTCTATTCTGTCAGGTAAATAATCCTCAAGATATTGCTGAAAAGATTAAAGAAATTTTAGAGAATGATGAGCTTAGAAAAACATTGATTCATAATGGTTTAAATTTAGTTAGAGAAAAATATTCTTGGAATAGTGTTGCTCAAAAGATGGAAAGGATTTTAAAGAAATTATGAGAAATAATAGAATTCTAATTTTAACTGGAGTTTTTTTAGAAGGTGTTGGTGGACCACCAACCTTATTAAAGGAGCTTAATAAAGATTTAATTGAACGTAGTTATAGGGTGACTGTTTTGACTTTTGGTAAAAAAAATGAAGCAAAAAAATATCCTTATCCAGTTAAGGTTGTCTCTGATAAATGGCCATCTTTTTTAAAAAGTTTTCTTTATTTAATCAAAGGTTTTTGGTTAGCTTTAAAATCAGATATTATTTATAACCAAGATTTATATACAGCTGGCTTAACCGCCTTATTGATCAAAAGATTTTTAGGTAAGAAATTAGTGACTAGGTTTG
>JAHJUH010000029.1 GCA_018829245.1 Patescibacteria group bacterium
AAAAATTATCCCTATTATCCAAAGATAATATTTTTTTAAATAATCAAATATTTTTTTAGGTAAAAATTTAATCATTGGTGTACCCAGTAGAAGAATTTTGAGTGTTTAAATATAAATTTAAGCAAAGCTTAAATTTGTCTCAAAATTTCTCTACTGGGTATAAACTTTAATTCCTACAATAGTTTCTAAATCTCCTATTTTTAAATTATAACTAAGATTAGCTAAATCTATTTTTCCTAATCTTTTAATGTTTAAACTATCAACCCCTATTAAACGATATGGCGGATAAGGACTATCTTCTAAACTAGCTATAAAAGAAAGCAAGTTTGAAAAACCTCCCCAAAGAGAAATTCTTAAAACAAGAAAAGAATCTCCTTCTTCATCAGGCAATGGAGTAAAAGAATTAACTGTTTTAATTTCAAATACATTGCCAGTTTCTTTAGCAATATTTTCTAAGGTTGAAATAAAGCCAACTGCTTCTTTTGTTTTAAGAAAGGCATCTTCAATCATTAACAAATCATCTTCTCTTTCTTGATAGGTTTTTTCTAATTCTTTAAACAAGGTCTCTTTTTGATGTAATACAGTTAAAATACTTTGATTATCTAGATACTCTTGGGAATTAGCTTTAATTTTATCTATTAATGGAAAAGCGATTAAATAGATAAAAAGAATTAATATAAGCAAGCTTATTCCTAAAGAACCAAAAAGTTTTTTTTGAAGTAAAAGCATATTAATTATTCTTCATTTAATGGCGCTGGCTCAAAAGTAAAATTAAAATCTATATCATTTTTCTTAATTAAATTAGATAAAGGAGATTCAAGATTATTAAAAAGAACACTTTCTTCTAATGAATCTTTAAAACGAATAAGCTTATCCCTGCTTTCTGCCCAACCGCTTAAATTAATCTTATTAATAGACAATTTATATGAAAAGTTTGATAAATAAACGCCTAAAGGAGTAATTTTAGCTAATTCCTCTAAAATTGGCGTCCAAACAACTGATTCTTTCTGCTTAAGATGAATTTTATCAAGATGTTGATTAACATTTTTAATCTTTTCTTCTATTTTAACTAATTGCTGAATTCTAATATCATTTTCATTAATTTCTATTAATCTTTCTTGTTCTTTTAATAAAATAAAAAGGGAATAATAGGTAACAATTAAAAGTAAAGTGAAAATAAGTAAAAATATTGCAATTCGAACAGCTAAAAAAAAGATTAAATTATTAAGTTTATCTAATTCTAGTTTTTCTTTTTCTCTTGGGGGTAAAAGATTAAGTTTTATCATTTTATTCAAGATCTCTTAATGCTAATCCTAAAGCTGTTGTATAAATCAAAGATTCTTTTTTAGACATTTTTAATTGGTTTTTTTTATCAGACAAATTAACATTAATTAAAGAATCCCCTATTTTAACCGGCAATTCTAATTTTTTAGAAAAAACATCAGATATATTTATTAAAAGAGAATCTCCGCCACAAAGCACAACCTGCCCAATTGCTCCATCAGGCCCATGAATATGAGCGCTATGCTCATGGTAAAATTTAATATAGTCTCTAATCTGCTTAGCTAAATTATCAATAACAGGATTCAAAGCATTATAAACTTTTCCTTCCTTATCAATCATACTAGTCCTATCCAAACCAACCTTAATCTTTAGTTCAATAGCTTTTTTTTCATCAACGCCAAGCTCTTTCATAATAGATTGATTAAAAAGATTTCCAGAGATAGGAATATGAGAAGTAAAACGAATAGCTAAAGCTGAGAAAATAACAAAGTTAGTTCCTGTTGCTCCTAAATCAACAATAATAGTTGGCTTAAGATCATCATCTTTCATTAAGCTTCTAACCACTGCTACTGATTCTGGCTCAAGAGCTACTGGCTTAAATCCGCTTTTCTTTAAAAAACTTACATAACCATTAACTAAATTCTTAGGCGTAGCAACAATTAAAACATCAATATGATCAACATGGCTAAATATTGGCTTGATAATCTGCCATCCTAAATAAACTTCATCAATATCCAAAGGAATATTAGCTTCAGCTTCCCATTTAACAGCTTCATCTAATTCCTCGTTTTTCATAAAAGGCAATTGAATAATTCTGATAAAAACTTTTTCCTCTGGCAAACTACAAACCACTCGTCTTCCTTGAAACGAGTTTCCTCTTATTTCTTTAAAAGTTTTTTTAAATAAATTAACTAATTCCTTTTCTTTTTTAATCTCGCCTCCTTCTATCAAGCCAAATGGTATCTCCCCTTTAAAAAAGCTATCTATAAATACCCTGTCTCTTTTCTTGCCAAGCTGGACAACTTTAAAAGAATTATCACTTAAATCCAAGCCAAAAGCTGGACTGTTTTTACGGAATTCATAAAACATATTAATAATATTATATCATTTTTTCCTATTTAAGAAAATAACTGAAAAAATACCAATGCTGTCTATAAGCACATCTCTGACCGAGCCTTGTCTAAGTAAAACAAAGGTTTGATGATATTCATCAGACACAGCATAGAAAATAGCTAAAAACATAGACCAGATTAAAACCTGGTAATTGCTTAATTTATATTCTGACAAAGCCCTGATTAAAAGAAAAGTTAAAACAGCATATTCTGTAATATGGGCTATTTTGCGTAAAATAAAATCCAAGTTGCCAGACAGATTAGATTTCAAATCTGGCTGATGGGAAAGAAAGAAAATAAAGCAGGCCCAAAGAAAAACCAAAGACCAATTTCTAATTTTTGTTTTCATTATTATTCTTTATCTTTAAAAAATTCTAGGAAATTTGTTAAAGTTCTTGTATTTAAAATATCCTTCTTTTCTGCCCAGCCGCGCCTAGTCTGAGCAATACCTAATTCCATCATTTGAAAACAATTAACTGAATGAATATCTGAGCCAATAGCCAATTTAACACCTGCTTCAACTGCTTGGCGAATATTAATATCTCTTAAATCTAATCTGCTTGTATGAGCATTAATTTCCAAAACAGTTTTATTCTTTTTAGCTGCTTTCAAAACTTGTTTAAAGTCCATTTGATAGCCTGGCCTTTTGTCAATAAGCCGTCCAAATGGATGAACAATAATATCAATATGTGGATTTTCTATTGCTTTAATTATTCTTTCAGTCATATCTTTCTTATCCATCTTTAATCTAAAATGAACGCCAGCCAAGACTATATCTAATTTATCTAAAACTTCATCTTTAATATCTATCGTGCCATCAACTTTAATATTTGCTTCACATCCTTTTAAGATTTTAATTCCTTTTAAGGACTTATTAACCTTATCAATTTCTTTCATTTGGCGCAAAATTCTTGCTTCATCTAATCCATTAGCAATTGTTAATCCTTTAGTATGATCAGTAATCACTAAATACTGATAACCTATTTTCTTTGCTGATAAAGCTAATTCATTAATTGTTCTTGAACCATCGCTCCAATTACTATGGCAATGGATTTCACCTTTAATATCATTGTAATTAATTAATTTTGGCAACTGATTAAGTTTACCCTGAGCTTGTCGAAGGGCTGCTTCAATTTCTCCAGTATTAGTTCTTAATTCTGGTTCAATATATGGCAATCCAATTGCTTGATAAACTTCTTTTTCATTTTTTCCAGCTATTTTTTTCTTTCCTTTAAACACGCCATACTCATTTAATTTCAGTCCTTTTTTCTTAGCTATTTTTCTGATTAAAATATTATGATCCTTGCTTCCAGTAAAATATTGAAGAGCAGCTCCAAAACTTTCCTTTTTAACCACTCTTAAATCACAATCAAAGCCAGCTCTAAAACGAACTGATGACTTAGTTGGTCCTTTAGCCCAAACCTTGGATATTCTAGGCCCGCCTTCGCTTTGCTTCGGCGAGGTAAACATTTTGACAAAAGAATCTATTACTTTGTCTGGCTTATTAGATGTTACTAAAATATCAATATCACCAACTGTTTCTTTCATCCGCCTTGCTGAACCAGCAATACTGATTTTATATACTTGAGGCAATTCTTTAAGCTGATTAATAATTTGTCTTACTATTGGCAGAATTGAACTAATTAAAAATCTGTTTTGTCCTGCTTTAACAAATTGAATTGCTTGTAAGATATTCTTCTCGCTTTTCTCTCCAAAACCTTCTAATTCTGATATCTTTCCCATTTTAGCTTCTTTTTCTAAATCTTTTAAATTTCTGATCCCAAGTTTTTTGTATAAGATTTTAATTTTTCTTGCACCAAGGCCTTCAACCATGGTTAATGTTTCTAAATCAACTGGACATTGTTTTTTTAATCTTTGATAGGTTTTAACTTTGCCTGTTTTAATAAACTCTTCAATTTTTTTAGCAATTGCCTCTCCAATTCCAGGAATTTTTTTAAGAGCCTTGGTTCCTCCTTTCTGATAAATATCCTGAACATCTTTTTCTAAAGAATCTAAAACCCGAGCCGCCTTATTATATGCTCGGGAACGAAAAGAAACCTCATCCATTTCAATAAATTCAGCTATCTGATAAAAAATTCTTGCTAATTCCAAGTTTTTCATTTCTTAAAATTAAAACTAAACATTTTTACCTAAAGGGATTCTTAAAATCTTCACATCTTTAGAACATATTTTTTTGTAAATAAAGAAAGGAAGTAAAGCGCTAATTAAAACAAAGATAATAATACCGATAAAAAGAGTGTTAAAACCAAAACGATTAGCAACTATTCCGCCTAAGGCTCCAGCCGTTCCTGTACCAATACCAATCAAAGCTGCTCTAGTACTCCAGTCAAATGATTCTTTGTTTTTATCAATATGGCGTGTAAAAATAGCTGGATAAGCAGAAATATTCATAGACATACCCAAAGAAAAGGTTGCTTGTAAAAGATAAATATGCCATGGCAAATAGGAAAAAATATATCCTAAAACAGCTAAAGCCGCTAAAACATTGCCAATAACAATAAACCAAAAATCATCCTTTTCTCCATGATTCATATCTAGATATTTTCCAAAAGGAACTACTGTCAATGAAATAACAATCCAGTAAATAGCAGCAGCATAACCAACTACTTCAATATTACCTCCTTTTATTCTTTCTGTTAAAAAAATAGCGAAAATAGGGTTAATAAAACCAAATCCGCTAGCTAAAGCTACATCTGAAAAAATTAAAAACTTAATAACTTTGTTCATATATGGTTAATTTAATAACAAGTAGAAACTTGTTTCAGCCCCAGCCAAAAACCTTTAATAATTCCGTGTTTTTCCACTGATTGATAAGTATATTGTGAACAAGTTGGATAATGTCTACATTGGCCTAATAATCTTAAAACAGGAAACCAGCCATGATCCGGAGAAATGGTTTTTTGATAAACTCTAATTAAAAACAAAACAATTGATTTCATTTTTCTATTATACCCTTGTTTTGAAAAATAAAAAAGCCGTTACCTTGAATTACAGGAATAGCTTTTTTTTGTTGGCCACGCTCTATTTAAATGCGCAGCAAGTTTCTGTTAATAAGGAAGGATATCTTTCTTTAAATATTTGGGTTAATTTGAAAATCTTGTCTGATTTAAAAATATTACCCTGATATTCTCTGTTCCTTAATAAACAGAGACCTCTACAGTCATTGCAGAAAAAATAAACCCCTTGCCCAAATCCATAAGCACCGCAAAACTGTACAAAAGAAAGATTTCTTCCATCTTCTCCCTTGCGTTCACAGGATGGACACCTATAATCATGCATATCTATCCTCCTCTCAATACATTATGGCTGATTCATAATATTGTTAAAATACCTCCTCTTTTTTAAACTCACTCTACCAACTTTATTAAAAAAGTCAAAATTAATTTTAAAATAAGCTTACTTGTTTTGAAAAATTCTCTCTTTCTCGTTCCTCGTCTTTAAAAATCTGGATTTTGCCGAATTCGCCATCATAGCCAGCTTCAATATAAACCTTGCCCTGGCGAACCCGACTAATTCCTTCAGCAATATCAACTAAACCAGCTTTCCTTATTTCCTCAATATCAACATCTAAAAGAATTTTAAATTCAGAACCAAAGCGCTTAATCATATTCTTGTATTCCTCTTGTACTGTTTTTGTATTAGTGCCAACTTCTTTAACATCAGCAATAATTTCTTCCAAAGGAATAATATGCTTAAAAGGAATTGCCTTGTTTGGTTTTTCTCCTTCTTTTCTGTCAGCTAAATCATCAACCCGATGAAGCACGCCAATGGTTAATGGCTTTTTGCATTTAGGACAAATATTCTCCAATTTTTTTGACTCTTTAGGAGTTAAATTAACTTTGCATTTTCTATGCCCATCATGATGATACTTGCCCTCTTCTGGAAAAAACTCAATTGTTTCCAAAAATTTCTTTGGATCTTTGCTTTTAATAGCATCTGAAATTCCATTATATGTCATATTAGTATCAAAAACATTAGCTTCCCTGCCTATCTTGCTGGGACTATGCGCATCACTATTTGAAATTAAAGCAATTTTATCTAAGGCAGATAATTTCCAATTCATAGCTGGATCAGAACTCAAACCAGTTTCTCCAGCATAAATGTATTTTGAATATTCTTCAAAACATTCTTCAATAGAATCAAAGCCAGACATTGAACCAAACAAACTAAACCAAGGCGTCCAAATATGGGCTGGGATAATTAAGCATCTTTTAGAAGCATCTAAGGCAATCTTAGCTAATTCTTTAGCATCCAATCCTAGAATAGGCCGTCCATCTGATTTAAGATTTCCAATCCAGCCTAATCGAGTATTAATTTTTTCAACTGTTTTAAAATCAGGCGCTAGGATAATAAGATGGATTTTACGAACACGACCATTTTTTGAATAAATACAGCTGATTTCACTGCTTAATAAAAAACGAACGTCATTATCAATTTTACTATTTCCATTCTTAGGCAGCCAATCATTATTAACTAAGGAAGATTTAACCTTCTTTTTAATTTTAAAAAGGCCTGATTCAGCTGGTTCAAGTTTTCCTTTAAGTTCCTTTAACCAAAGATGATGAGTAAAATCACCAGTGCCTAAAACATTAATTCCTTTAATCTTAGCCCATTTATTCAAATGATCCACATCCATATCTTTGGAAGTAGCTCTAGAATATTTAGAATGAATATGCAAGTCAGCAATAAATTTCATAATTATCTTTCTATTATACTCTTCTTCTCAACCAGGTCAAATTGTTATAATAAGGAACGTCCTTGAAACTAGAGAACTTGACTTAATTATTATCTTTTGATAAAATTAGAAAAGTTCCACAGTTCTTCAATTAAAAAAGGAGGTGTACTCTTGAAAAGATTTATAATTCCAAGAATCGCTCATTGTAGCGACGGCTGCTGACCCCGCTCCACTCCGGCCTCACCGATCAACGAACCCTTGGTTTAAAACATCCTGTTTACCCAAGGGTTTCTTTTTTTTGATAAATTTGACTAGCTATTATTCCTAAAATCAGCCAAAACATTAATTGTCCTTGCTGAAGAGTCCAGAAAAAATGATCAAATAAGCTGATGATTAATATTCCAGAAATAAGGAATAATAATAAATAGTATTGCTTGATATTTTCTTCTTTTTGTTCTCTGAATTGCCTGATTAATATAAAAAGAAACATTAAAAACATAACTAACCCTATCAAACCAACCTCGCTTCCAATAAGCAAATAGATATTATGAACTGGCTGATGAACCCAGGAAGATAATAGATCCAACATTTGCCTAATTTCCCAAACAAAATTACCTATGCCCATGCCTAACCAAGGATGTTCCTGAATAACTAAAAAGGAAATTTGAGCATAAAAAGATCGCAAGCCAATTGATTGTTCAGTTAAAGAAATTTGAAACCTATTTGAAATTTCAGGCCAAGCTAAAAATAAAAATGAAGAGCAAAGAATGATAAATAATAAGAATAAAGCAAAGATTTTTTTTCTATTTTGTCTAAAACATACTATAAAATAGAAAATACTAGATATTAGAAATATAAAGATAATAGTTCTGGAAAAAGTAAAACCAAGAGCAATAATTAATATTCCATAAACAATGATTAATAATAAATTAAAAGCAAAAGAATGTTTTTTATTCAGCCAAATAAAGTAAAAAAAGAAAATACTGATTAAAAGAAAAGCAGCTAAAATATTAGGATGAGGAAAAGTTCCATAGGCGCGTATCATTTTAAAATTATTATTTACAATCTTAGCTACTCCAGAGATTTCAGGGCCTAAAGGACTTTCAAATAAGAATCTTAAACCTAAGCTTTTTTGATTAACAAATTGGCTAATAGCAATTATTGACTGAATAAATCCGCTTAAAACAAAAACATGAGCTAATCTTTCAAAATTAAATAAAGATTTAAAATTATACTTGCAATAAAAAAATAAGGCAGTTAATTCTAAAAGTTTAATCCATTGATAAGCGCCTAATTGAATATTATCAGCTTGAATTAATGAAATTAAGCTGATTAATAAAAAAGCCGCTAACCAAAAATTAGGGCTTTTTATTATCTGAACATTTAAAGAGTTTTTAAAAAATCTTTCTCTTCTATTTCTCCAAAGCCAAGATAATAAGATTAAAACAAGCAATATATCAGTTAAATAAAGATAAATACTTGTCCATTCATTAAAATCCCCTCCCCATTGATAAACTATCTTTCTTGTCTGAAAAGGCAGACAAAATACCAAAAGATA
>JAHJUH010000030.1 GCA_018829245.1 Patescibacteria group bacterium
AAATAATATTGACTTATTTTTTTAAATATTGTATTATGGAATAAATATAAATAGTTCTTTTTTTAACACTATTTTTAAAAAGGAGGAAAAAATGCCAAAGGTAAAAATGCCAAAAAGATGCGTGGTTTGCGATTCTGAGCTTAATGGGCTAGTTACATTAGCTGGCAATTTAAAAATCTATTATGGAAACGAAGGGTCTTCAAAAAGAAAGGCCCTTATAGTTGATTTTTCTGACATGACATGCAGCGTAGAATGTATCTTAAAAAGAGTCAAAGAAGCTCTAAGTAATACTGACTTGCCAAAAAAACCGGCGGTTTAATAATAACAAAAAGAGAAGAGAAGAGAAAATATTCCCTCTTCTTTTTTTTTAAAAAATTTGGTAAGATTATATTATAAACATATGTCTGAATATTATAAGGCAAAAAGAACATATGGGCTTTTTAACCCTAATACCAGGGGATATTTTAAATTAAGTAGATCTAAAATAGATCTTTTTATAAACTGTCCTCGTTGTTTTTATATTGATCGCAAATTAGGGGTTAATCGGCCACCGATGTTTCCATATACTCTTAATTCAGCAGTAGATACTTTACTTAAAAAAGAATTTGATGTTCATCGGATTGAAAAAAAAGCTCATCCAATGATGGAACACTATAATATCAACGCTATTCCTTTTGAGCATGAAAAAATGAATAATTGGCGAAATGCATTTGTTGGCGTTCAATATCTGCATAAACCAACTAATTTTTTAGTTTTTGGCGCTATTGATGATATTTGGATTAATCCTCAAAAAGAATTAATGATTGTTGACTATAAATCAACAGCTAAAGCAGGGGAGATAACTTTAGATGCTGATTGGCAGATTAGCTATAAGAGGCAAATGGAGATTTATCAATGGCTTTTTAGAAAAAATGATTTTAAAGTTTCTAATACTGGCTATTTTGTTTATGCCAATGGTAAAAGAGATAAAGAAGCTTTTGATAAGAAATTAGAGTTTGACGTATATGTTCTACTATATAATGGCAATGATGATTGGGTAGAAAAAGCAATTACTGATGCTCATCAATGTTTAATGAGCAATGAGATACCTCAGGCAGATAAAGATTGTGATTATTGCCAATATCTAGAAGCAGTTAAAGAGGTGGAAAAATAATGTTGATTAAAGTAAAAGTTTTTCCAAGCGCTGGGAAACAAGAAATAATTAAAAAAAGTGAAGATAGTTTTGAAATTTGGGTTAAAGAAAAACCTATTCAAGGTCAAGCTAACCGAGCTGTAATTAGCGCCTTAGCTGGCTATTTAGAAATTCCTCGTGAAAACATTAGATTAATTAAAGGATTTAAGCAAAGAAATAAGATTTTTAAGATAAATGGATTTAATCATAGACCTATCAAAAAAAGAATCTTGCTTGATTTTAAAGCAGGGAAATAAAGAAATTGCCAGTCATTATTGGACTGGCCTTTATCAATTAAGCGAAACCTTGCTTTTAGAAATTGACAAGTTTTTAAATAAAAGTAAGATTGAATTAGATGATATTAAAAAGATTGAAGTTATTCCTAGTAAGGAATCAATGGCAAGCACTAAAATTGCTAAAGCCATAGCTTTAGGATTAAAAGTTAATTTATGAAAAAAACAGCTTTGATTTCGGTTTTTAACAAGAAGGGGATTGTTGATTTTGCTAATCAGTTAAAAGAGCTTGGCTGGGATATTATTGCCTCAGGCGGAACATTTAAAACATTAACTGAAGCAGGAATTAAAGCTAAAGATGTTGCTTCAATAGTTGGCGGTAAAGCTATTTTAGGTCATCGGGTAGTTACTCTTTCAAGAGAAGTTCACGCAGGTTTATTAGCTAGAGATATTAATGAAGATCATCAAGAATTAAAACAATTAGGTATTCCTTGGATTGGCTTGGTTTGTGTAGATTTATATCCGCTTAAAGAGGAAATTAATAATCCTAAGGCAACAACTGAATCAGTTATTGAAAAAACTGATATTGGTGGTCCCACTCTGTTACGTTCAGCTGCCAAAGGTCAGCGAATTGTTGTTTGTGATCCAAATGATCGGCAATTAGTTATTGATTGGCTTAAACAAGAAGAACCAAATAGAAATGAATTTATTACTCAATTAGCTGCTAAAGCAGAAAAAGTAGTAGCTGATTATTGTTTAACTTCAGCTCGCTTTCACAGTCAGGGGAATAATGAAGGAGTAATAGCTGAAAAAGTTTTAACTTGTAAATATGGTGAAAATGCTTGGCAAACGCCAGCAGCTTTATTTAGTCATGGATCAGATGATCCATTAGCTTTAGATAAATTTAAAGTAATAGCTGGAACTGATCCAAGTTATAATAATCTTTGTGATATTCATCGGTTGGTTCAAACAGTTACTCATATTGCCGCTGCTTTTGATCTTAATCGGGGAAAGATTCCGAATATTGCTGTAGGAGTTAAGCATGGCAATGCTTGTGGAGCAGCTGTTGGCAGTGATAAAAATGAAGTTATTAAAAATATGGTTAATGGCGATAAACGAGCTATTTTTGGCGGCTTGGTGATAACTAATTTTGAAATAGATCAAGAAACAGCTCAAACGCTGATTTCTTATAATATGCCTGAAGGAGAACAGCGAATATTAGATGGGATTATTGCTCCAAGTTTTGTTGATGGAGTTAATAGCTTTCTTGAGCGAAAAACAGGTAAATGCAGATTAATAGAGAACAAGGCTTTAGGGAGTGAACTTGGTCAAAAAAGCCTTGATTCAACTTCTGCTTTTCGTTATGTTCGGGGTGGTTTTTTAGCTCAGCCTAATTTTACTTTTGTTTTAGATTTAAATGATCCTGATTTAGAAAAAGTTACTCAAGCAACTGAAAGACAAGAGAATAATATTCTTCTTGCTTGGGCAATTGGTTCAACTAGTAATAGTAATACCGTCACTTTAATTCGTGACGGTTATTTAATTGGTAATGGAACCGGACAGCAAGATAGGGTTGGTTGTTGTAAATTAGCAGTTAATCTTAGAGCTAAAGATGCAGGTCACGATACAAATGGGGCTGTGGCTTATAGTGATAGCTTTTTTCCGTTTGTTGATGGGCCAGAAGTTTTAGCTGAAGCAGGTATTAAAGTTATTCTTGCTTCTAAAGGTTCAATTAGAGATCAAGAAGTAATTGATTTTTGTAAGAGTAAAGGAATTATCCTATATCTTATTCCTGATAAAAAAGCACGTGGGTTTTTTGGACATTAGGATTAAGCTTGTTTTTTTTCTTAAATTTGATAAGATTATTTTAGATAAATAAGGAGGGTCAAACCATTGTGGTTTGGCCTTATTAGTTTTTTAACAATGTATATAAAGCAGAAAGGAGATAGTTATGGAACCGAAAAATAGGATTATTCAAAATCAAATAAGTGTAATTGTGTCAGCTGATGTTTCTAATTTTAAAGAATTAGGGCATTTAGTTCAAGAAGTTAGAGTGGTTTCGGGAATCGGAGGAATTAAAATTGGATTCAGAATGGCATGCTATTGTCGGCAGTGCGATTTATAAGGCGGAAAATATTCGAGAAGCCGCTATTACAGTAACTCAACAGATTATCTAAAAGGAGAATGAAAATTGATTTATCTTTCTAATGGTTATTATTAAAACTCTTACATATAATCTATAAAGAGAGGAGGTGATAAAATGCTAAGTTTTGCAAAAGAAAATCTTTGTTTAAGTTTGTTTGATGTTGGAGCATTTATGGATAAAACAAAATCTTCAAAAGGGAAAGGATTTAAGCTCGAACTTCATGATAAAAATCCTGATGCTCCATTAAGTCCTGTTTATTTAAATCTTCGGACTCCAGATCATCCAACAAAGCCAGGCCCATTAACTCCTGAAATCATTATGGACATTGCTACTAATCTTTATAATTTGTCCATAGAAAAGGGCTTGGAATATGACTGCGTAGCAGGCATCCCCCAAGCAGGCACTCCTATAGCAAAGGCTTTTGCTGAGGTTTTTTATCTGAATAATAAATCCAAGATACCTTTGTTGGAATTAAAAAAAAGAGATCAAAAAAACAGAGAGATTTCAATTGTTTATGATAATAATTTTAGCTCGGGCTATAGAGTGCTTCTTATTGACGATCTTATTACCAAAGCAGGAAGCAAATTTAATGCTATTCAGCCAATAGAGTCAGTTGGCTTAGAAGTTAAGGATGTTCTGGTATTGGTTGATCGGGAGCAGGGTGGTAAAGCAGAGCTGAAAGAAAAAGGATATAATCTTCATTCGGTTTTTCCTTTTTCAAAGCTCTTAGCTCTGTATTTTGAAAAAGCTAGGATAGGTTATGATCTTTACAATGAAATCGTAGAGTATCTGGCAACTAGTTAATTTTATTAGGGCGTTAATTCTGTAAATAATGCAGAATCAGTGCCCTTTTTTCTTTGAATTGAATAAGGTATGATAAAAGCATGAATGATTTAGAAAAATCTATTTTATCTACTTTGGTGTATTATGATGTATTAGACAGGCCTTTAACTGGTTGGGAAGTTTTTAAGTATTTAATTAAAGGAAAATCTAATATTAAAGAAATTAAATTAAATAATGTTTTAGAAGTTTTAGAAAATAATCAAGAATTAGCAAAGTTTATTAACCAAAAAAATGGCTTCTATTTTCTAAAAAACAGAGGAAGTATTATTAAAAAAAGAATTGAACGTCAGAAAATATCTGATCAGAAAAGAAGAAAAGTTAAACGAATAGTTAGATTTCTTCAATTAATTCCTTTTGTTCGTTTAGTGGCCGTAAGCGGTTCTTTAGCCATGAATAATACTAAAGAAGAATCAGATATTGATTTATTGATTATTACTAAAACAGGCAGAATTTGGACTTGCAGGGGATTAATAACCATATTTATCCATATTATTGGCCAACGAAGACATAGTAATTTAACTAAAGATAGATTTTGTCTTAATCATTATATCACTGATAAATCTTTAAAAATTCCTTTTCAGAGCTTATACAATGCTCAAACTTATGTTCATTTAATTCCTTTTTGGCAAGCTGAATCAGGTTTGTATAATAAGTTTCAAAAAGCAAATAAATGGATTAAAGATTACTTATTCTTTTATTCGGATAATAAGGGGGGTTATTTAAAAACAGTAGAGTATAATCAGTTTTTTAATTCAATTAGAAAATTTAGAGAATCTATTCTTGACGGAAGAATAGGGGATGTTATAGAATATATTTTAAAAAGATTTCAAGAAAAGCGAATTAAAAAAGATCCTTTAACATATCAATCAGGCGGCCGAGTTATTTTTAATGATCAACAATTAGAATTTCATCCTAATTCACCAGAGAAATGGATTTTAAAAAAGTATAATGATAAAATGGAAAAGCTTGGTTTTCCTGAATTAGGACATGAAAAAGATTCTGGATTAATTTAGGTGTTGACCCCGTAGTAGAATTTTGAATATCTTGAATTTAAATTTAAGTTAAGCTTAAATTTATTTCAAAATTTCACTACGGGGTTGACATTTCAAGTGTCTTTAGTTAATATATATATAAAAGACAGGAACATGGGATAGTAAACAATATTTTTTTATTGTTTTTTATTCTTTATTTCTGATAATTATATTATGAATATTAAACCATTAGCAGATAGGGTTCTAATTGAACCAATTTCAGTTGAAGAAAAAACAAAATCAGGGATTATTATACCTGATACAGTAGATAAAGAAAAATCAGAACAAGGCAAGATAATTGCAGTTGGTCCAGGAAAATTAAATGAAAAAGGGGAACTGATTTCTATGAATGTAAAAAAGGGCGATATTGTTCTATTTACCAAATACGGACCAAATGAAATTAAGATTGATGATAAAGAGTATTTAATTGCCAGAGAAGAAGATATTCTGGCTATTTTGGAAAAATAATTAAACTTATTTTGAAAAACAAAGTAATGAAAGATTTTAAATTTTTCATCTTTGGTTTTAAAATAATATTAAACAAAAATGGCAAAACAAATTAAATTTGATGAAAAAGCTAGACGCCAGCTTAAAAAAGGCGTTGATAAATTAGCTAATGCAGTTAAAGTTACTTTAGG
>JAHJUH010000031.1 GCA_018829245.1 Patescibacteria group bacterium
ACGTCCTTGTGCATAAGGACGTATGTTTTAAGGACGTTCCTTGGAAAACATTATGAAACTTATTATCGGCTTAGGAAATCCAGGAATTAAATATGAAAAAACCAGACATAATTTAGGTTGGCTGGTTATTGATCAATTAGCCCAAAAAATTGGAATCAATAATTGGAAAAATGAAGTAAAATTTAATTCTCTATTAGCCCAAGGAAATTTTAATGATCAAAAAATTATTCTTGCTAAACCAGAAACATTTATGAATGATTCTGGTTCAGCTGTTCAAGCTATTGCTAATTATTATAAAATTCCATCTAAAGAAATTATAATTATCCATGATGAGATTGATTTACCTTTAGGAGAAATTAAAGTTCAGGAAAGCCGAGGCGCAGCTGGCCATAAAGGCGTTCAATCAATTATTAATCACTTAGGAATTAATGATTTTAATAGAATTAGGATTGGCATTAAGCCAGAAAAAAATAATATAGAAACTGAAAAATTTGTTATGCAAAAATTTACTAATGATGAAGAAGAAGTTCTTAAAGAAATAATAGAAAGGGCTGCGCAAATTACTATAGCAACCCTTTAAAATGATAAAAATTGTCAAGTTAAATGCATCAAAATAAGTCATACACAAATCAAGCTAAATACTTTAATGCTTTTAATTTAATTAATGGCATTGGACCAATTAACTTTAAAAAACTATTAACCTATTTTCATTCTCTTGAAAATGCATGGTCAGCTGATCTTAATGAATTTAATCAAGCCGGACTAAGCCAATCACTTATTGAACAAATCAAAAAACAAAGATTAAAAATTAATCCTGATTGGGAAATGGAACGAATTAATAAAGAAAAAATTAGCTTGATTACTATTCAGGATAAAAAATATCCTAAACTGCTTAAAGAAATCTACGCTCCGCCTCCTCTTCTCTATATCAAAGGAACTATTGAACCAAAAGATGATTTTAGTATTGGCATTGTTGGAACTAGAAAACTTTCTTCCTATGGCCGTGAAATTACACCATTAATTACTTCTGATCTATCTCAAGCAGGCCTAACTATTGTTAGCGGACTAGCAAAAGGAATTGATACTCTTGCTCATCAAGCAGCAATTAAAGCCGAAAAACGTACTATTGCTGTTTTAGGATCTAGTGTAGATAAAAAAAGCATTTATCCAGCTGTTAATAGGCGCTTAGCTGAAGAAATTAGCCAGAATGGAGCAGTTATCAGCGAATACCCAATAAACACTAAACCGCTTGCACATTATTTTCCTCAACGCAATCGTATTATTTCTGGCTTAAGTTTAGGCATTTTAGTTATTGAAGCTCCGGAAAAAAGCGGAGCTTTAATTACAGCTAAAGATGCTTTAGAGCAAAACAGAGATGTTTTTGCCATTCCTGGACACATTCTTTCAAATAATTCTTTAGGAACAAACAACCTTATTAAACTAGGCGCTAAATTAGTCAGCAATGCCAATGATATTATTGAAGAACTTAATCTTCCAAATACTTTTTTATAAAATTAATCAAATATAAAAAGCGAAGAAAATAAATTAATCACGAGAAGTTATTTAGAACGAGTACTCTGGCTATTCCAAGACGCGTCGGAGCCCTTTAGGGTAAAGCGCGAGGAATAGTCAGAGTACGAGTGATTAATTTAAAAAATTTAGTTTTCAGAGCTTAAACTATTCTATATGAAATTAATCATTGTTGAGTCACCGACTAAATCAAAAACATTAACTGGGTTCTTAGACAAGGAATATAAAATATTATCTTCTTATGGACATGTCCGCGACTTGCCTATTAGGAAATTAGGTATTGATGTTGATCATGATTTTGAACCTGAATACGTTATCCCAACTAAAGCCAAAAAAGTAGTTAAAGAATTAAAAGCAGCAGCTAAAAAGGCAGATTTAATCATTTTAGCTACTGATAAAGACAGAGAAGGAGAAGCTATTGCTTGGCATATTATCCATGCTTTAAAAATAGATAAAGATTACCAAAGAATTGCCTTTCATGAAATAACAAGAAAAGCTGTTGAAAAAGCATTAAAAAACCCTGGAAAAATTGATATGAATTTAGTTAATGCCCAGCAAGCCAGACGAATCCTAGATAGATTAGTTGGTTACAAGCTATCGCCTTTTTTATGGAAAAAAGTAGTCAAAGGATTATCCGCTGGCCGTGTTCAATCAGTTACTGTTAAATTGATTATTGATCGAGAAAAAGAAATAAAGGCATTTAAGCCTGATGAATATTGGGGAATTGAAGCTATTCTCAAACAAAATAAAGAGAAAACAGAACTAATAGCCAAGCTAATTAAAGAAGATAAAAAAACAATTCCTAAATTAGGAATTAAAACAAAAGAAAAAGCAAATGAAATATTAAAAAGCTTGGCCGGAGCTAAATATCAAGTTGTAAATATTGAAAAGAAAGAAACTAAAAAAAATCCAGGCCCGCCTTTTAAAACTAGTACTCTTCAACAAGTCGCAGCCAGTAAATTTAGATTCTCAGCTAAACAAACAATGCGATTAGCCCAACAACTCTACGAAGGTACAAAATTAGGTGAAAAAGGTTCAACTGGTTTAATTACTTATCATCGAACAGATTCTTTAAATCTTTCTGCTGAAGCATTAAAAGATACTCATCAATTTATCAAAGAAGAATTTGGAGAAAAATATCTTTTAGACAAACCAAGGGTATATAAAACAAAATCTAAGGTTGCTCAAGAAGCCCATGAAGCTATCCGCCCGACTAAAGCTAGCCGCCATCCAGATCAAATTAAAAAATATTTAGATGAGAAACAATATAAATTATATAATCTAATCTGGAGAAGATTTATTGCTTCTCAAATGAAACCTGCTATTTTAGATGCAACTGCAATTGATGTATCTGCTAAAAACTATCTTTTCCGCATTAATGGATCAACAATTAAATTTGATGGTTTTCTAAAAATCTATTCAGTTAAAATGGAAGAAGTAATTTTGCCTGTTTTAACTGAAAAAGAAATCTTAGAACTAATTAAACTTGTTTCAGAACAGCATTTTACCAAACCACCTGCTCGTTATAATGAGGCCTCTTTGGTTAAAATATTAGAAAAACATGATATTGGCCGGCCATCAACCTATGCATCAATCATTAGCACTATTCAAAATCGCGGCTATACAGAAAAAGATGAACAAAAAAGATTTATCCCTACTGAAATTGGATTCATTGTTAATGATCTTCTTGAAAAACACTTTCCTGAAATAGTTGATGTTAAATTCACTGCTTATTTAGAAAAAGATTTAGATAAAGTTGCTCATGGTAAACAAAATTGGTTAAAATTGCTTAAAGATTTTTATCAGCCATTTCAAGAAAATCTTGATAAGAAATATAAGAATGTTGAAAAAAAGAAACTTGAAGAACCAACTGATAAAATATGTCCTCTTTGCGGCAAAAACATGGTTATTAAACTTGGTAGATTTGGCAAATTCTATGCCTGCCCAGGCTTTCCTGAATGTAAACATACTGAGCCAATAATTCATTCTACTGGTGTTAAATGTCCTGAATGTAAAAAAGGCGATTTAATTGAAAGAAAAACTAAAAAGGGAAAAATATTCTATTCCTGTTCTAAATATCCAAAATGCAAATTTGCTCTTTGGGATAAACCAATTAATAAGAAATGTTCAAAATGCGGTTCTATTTTAGTTGAAACAAAAAACAATAAAACTAAATGCAGTAATAAAGAATGTCCTAATAAAAACAATGTCTAATATTCAACAAATTATAAATGAATTTAAAAAAAATCATCCTTTAGATGATCCAAAAATTATTATTAAGGCTTATGAATTTGCCTTAGACGCGCACAAAGACCAGAAAAGAAAATCTGGAGAAGATTATATTTATCATTGCCTTGATACAGCTAATACTGTAACTAAACTAAAATTAGATAAAGAAACTATTGCTGCTGCCCTATTGCATGATGTATTAGATGATACTAAAATTACTTCTAATAAATTAAACAAAGAGTTTGGAGAAAATATTCTTCAATTAGTTAAAGGGATAAGCAAGGTAGGTAAAATTAAATATCGAGGCAAAGAAAGAATGGTTGAAAATCTAAGAAAATTATTCTTAGCCATGGCTAAAGATATTCGAGTTATTCTTATTAAATTCGCTGACCGGCTTCACAATATGAAAACTCTTGATGCTCTTCCTAAGGAAAAACAAAAAAGAATTGCTTTAGAAACTTTAGAAATTTACGCGCCTTTAGCTTATCGCTTAGGTATTGGTGATGTAAAAGGACAATTAGAAGATCTTTCCTTTGCCTATGTTCATCCTAAAGAATATCAAGAAATTATTAAACAAACCAAAGACAGATATAGCCGTAGAAAAGAATACCTTCAAAAAACCATTCCTTTAATAAAGAAAACATTAGGAAAAAAGGGTATTAGGGTAATTGAAATACATGCACGAACTAAACGCGCTTATAGTTTGTATAAAAAGCTTCTCCGATATGATATGGATTGGCACAAAATCTATGATTTAATAGCTTTAAGAATTATTGTTCCAGATATTGAAACTTGTTATGCTACTCTTGGAATCATTCATAAAAAATGGAAACCATTAATTGGCCGGATTAAAGATTATATTGCCATTCCTAAATCTAATGGTTATCAATCTTTACACACAACTGTCTTTTGCCAAGAAGGTAAAATTATTGAATTTCAAATCAGGACTCCAGAAATGCATCAAGAATCAGAATATGGAATCGCTGCTCATTGGCACTATAGTGAAGGTAAAGGTTTTAAAAATTTTATCAAGGAAAAATTATTAAAACATCCGGTCAAAAAAGAAAAAGACATTGAAAAAGAATTACTCTGGGTACAACAACTTAGAGAATGGCAAAAAGAAACATTTGCCTCGCCACAAGAATTCCTTGATTCTTTAAAGATTGATTTTCTTAAAGATCGTATTTTTGTTTTTACTCCTAAAGGCGATATTATTGATCTGCCTGAAGGAGCCACTCCTATAGACTTTGCTTATCAAATCCATAGTGATATTGGAGATCAATGCGCTGGAGCTAAAATTAATGGAAAACTTAGTTCTATATCTGAACCTCTTCAAAACGGCCAAATGATCGAAATTATGATACAGAAAAATAAAAAACCAAATATGGATTGGCTTAAATTCGTTAAAACTAATCAAGCTAAAAACAGGATTAAAACTTGGAATAGAAGAAATTAAAAATTTATTTTCTTAAGAAATGCTTTGATATTTTATCTAAATCATTTTGATCAGCAAATTCAATACGCAAATGCCGAAGATTACCTCTTTGAGTAATGCTTACTCGACGACATAGACCCTCACTAAGATCTTTCTCTATTTTCTTAAAAAATATATTTTTTGGCCCAGTGCTTCTTGGTTTATTAGGCAAAGCTAATTTTCTAGCCCTTTCCTCTGTTTGTCGTACGCTTAAATTATTCTTAAGAATGGCCCGAAAAAGAGGCATTTGAGCTTCTGGCTTTGCCATTAAAATAGCTCGACCATGACCCTCTCTAATCTTATTACCAGACATAGCTTTTTGAACTTCTTTTGGCAAAGTTAAAAGACGAAAAATATTAGTTACTGCTGTTCTGCTCTTGCCTATCTTTTCAGCAATATCCTTATGCCTTAAATTAAATTCATCTTTAAGCTGTTTAAAAGCCAAAGCTGAATCAATTGGATTAAGATCTTCTCGTTGTAAATTTTCAACTAAAGCTATTTCTATTTTTTTACTATTAGAACTTCCTCTAATAATAACTGGTACGTGTGGCAAACCGGCTATTTTAGATGCCTGCCATCTTCGTTCACCAGCTACTAATTCATATTCTACTTGCTGTCCTCGATCAGTTAGCTTTTCTACCTTAGTTACAATTAATGGTTGAAGAACTCCATGCTCTCTAATAGAATTAGCTAATTCATTCAAACTTACTTTATCCATTTCTTTACGCGGTTGATGAGGATTAGGTTTAATTTTATTAACTTCAATATTAAAAATACTTTCTTTTTTTAATTCTGGTAAATCAATTGACCCAGATCTACTTTTAATTAAATTGGTCATCTTAGATTCTTTTTTAGGAATAAGAGATTGAAGTCCTTTGCCCAATGATAATTTTGTCATATTTTTATTATTTATCTAAATTAATTATTTCCTGAGCTAATTTTTGATATGCTTTAGCTCCTTTGGAACGTGGTTGATATTGAATAATGGGCTGACCAAAGCTAGGTGCCTCAGCTAATTTAACACAGCGGGGAATAATTGCTTCAAAAACATGATTTTCAAAATTCCTAGTCATTTCCTTATGAACTTGGCGAGAAAGCCGATTCCGACGATCATACATAGTTAATAAAGCGCCTTTGATTTTTATTGGACTATTTAAATTATCTTGTACTAATTCAATTGTTCTTAAAAGCTGGCCTAATCCTTCTAATGCATAATACTCGCATTGAACTGGGATAATTACTTCATCAGCTGCTACTAAGCCATTAACTGTTAAAAGACCTAAGCTAGGCGGACAATCAATAAGAATATAGTCATAATTGGTTCTAATTCTACGAAGTAATTCATAAAGCTTAAACTCTCGATTTTTTTGATAAACTAATTCTATACTTGCTCCAGCTAAATCAGGTGCTGATGGCATAATATCAAAGCCAAAAAAATTTGTCTGGCGGATAATTTCTTCTGATAAAATTCCTCCTACTAAAGAATGATATAGGTTTAAAGGAAGAGTTTGAGGGTCAATACCAAGCCCTGAAGTAGCATTAGCTTGAGGATCAATATCAACTAAAAGAACATATTTGCCTAAAGCAGCTAAATAACTTGCTATATTTACAGCAGATGTAGATTTTCCTACCCCGCCTTTCTGATTCACTAAGCTTATAATCCGAGCCATATATTTTATTATACTTCATTATTTTCTAATTGACAATAAAGAAATTTTAAGCGAGAATAAGAATAAG